>CATJNN010000076.1 GCA_949742185.1 uncultured Clostridia bacterium
ATAAAAAATATTCCGTACACAATCAAAGCCGCCGCCACAACAGGCGCGTTATATAAATATCCCGATATAAAATCGTCTAGCAAAAGTCCTATAACCGCCCCGGGAATTGCCGCTATAACAACCTTGCCCCACATAGCCCATGTTTCTGATTTTTCTTTTGCCGTTTTTTTGCCGGAAAACGGATTGAGTTTATGGAAATACAGCGTTACAACCGCTAAAATTGACCCGAACTGTATCACAACCAAAAACAAATCTACAAATTCCTTTGAAAATTTAAGCTTTAGAAACTGGTCGAATAAAATCATGTGACCGGTGCTTGAAATAGGCAGCCACTCGGTTATACCCTGTACAATTCCAAGAATAACGCTTTTTAAAACTTCAAATAACATAAATTCCCCTCCGCAATTATCAGTCGCCCATTCTTGCCGTCACATACGCTTTCGCAATTTCAACGGCTTTATCCATACCTATAGAAGCGGAATCAATGCAAAGATTGTAGTTTGTCATTTTTCCCCATTCCTGATTTGAGTAATAATTATAATATGTTCTTCTCTTTTTTTCAGTTTTAACGATTTTGTCTTTCGCTTTTTCAGGGGAAAGGTCGTATAAACGGGAAATACGCTCTATTCTGTCTTTAAGCGGCGCGTATATAAACAGCGACGCACAATTCGCGCCGGCGTCCTGCAAAACGTAGTCCGCGCAGCGGCCGACTAAAACGCAGGAGCCTTCTTTCGCCAGATTTTTAATAATCTCCGACTGCGCGATAAAAAGTTTATCGTTAATCGGCATGTCGTAGTAAAACGGCGGCGTAGACCCGCCCATGCTGCCTGAAACAAGCGAGTATAAAAAGCTGTTTGTCGCCTTTTCGTCAACGTTATGCAAAACTTCGCTGCTCATATCGTGCTTTTTTGCCGCCATATCCACAAGTTCCTCGTCGTAAAAAGGAATGTTCAGTTCTTTTGCAAGTCGCTGCCCCAGTTCGCGGCCGCCACTGCCATATTGTCTGCCTATTGTTACCGCTATTTTTGCCATAAAAATCCCTCTCTTTCTGTTTTTGATACGAGTTATTAATATTATAATTATACAATTAATTTCAGAAAATTACAATAAAAAAATCAGTGCTTTACAAACGCAGTTAATACAAAACCGCAGAAAGTATCAAGTGTCTTTTTGCGATTTTGCGTTATCAACCGCGTTGCGGAGCGACAGCAAAAAAATTCGGGGTTCGACGTCACGAAATTTTTTCATTAACTGCGTTGCGGAGCAACAGCAAAAAAATTCGGGGTTCGATGCCCCGAATTTTTTCATTCATCCGTATTTTTGTCCGCATCCTGAGTTTCTTCATCTTCGCGGAAAATATTCATAAATTCGTCTCCTGTAATCGTTTCTTTTTCGATAAGAAATTCCGATATTTTCCTGAGACGATTTTCGTTTTCGGTAAGCAGAGTTTTTGCTTTATCGAAGCAGCCGGAGATTAATTTCATCACTGCGTTGTCGAGCCGCGTTTTTGTTTCCTCCGAGCAGTTCGCCACGGAACGTCCGTCGAGATAGCGGCTCTCAATGCTTTCAAGCGCGGTCATGCCGAATTCGTCAGACATACCGTACATAGAAATCATATTCCGCGCCATTTGCGTTGCCCGTTCGATATCGTTTGACGCTCCGGTAGTCTGAGTGTCGAAAATAAGCTCCTCTGCCGCGCGGCCTGCAACAAGCACGGTAATTTCAGCAACAATTTCGTCCTTAGACATTAGATAATGCTCTTCTTCGGGCATTTGCATCGTATAGCCAAGAGAACCTTTCGTGCGCGGAACGATGGTGATTTTCTGCACGGGTTGAGTATTTTTCTGAAGAGCTGCAGCCAACGCGTGACCAACCTCGTGGAACGCGACAATGCGCTTTTCTTTTTCCGAGAGTATGCGGTCTTTTTTCTCTTTGCCGGCGATAACAACCTCAACGGCTTCCATTAAATCGCCTTGGATGACCTGCATTCTTCCCATGCGCACCGCACGAAGAGCCGCTTCGTTAATCATATTTGCCAAATCCGCTCCGACTGCTCCGCTTGTGGCGAGCGCAATTTCATGGAGGTCAACGTCGCCGCTCATCTTCACATTTTTTGCATGGACCTTTAATATATCTTCTCTGCCTTTAAGGTCGGGTTTTTCAACTATTATTCGTCTGTCAAATCTGCCCGGGCGCAGAAGCGCTTTGTCTAGCACTTCGGGGCGGTTTGTCGCCGCAAGAATAACGACCGCTTTTGTTGAGTCGAAGCCGTCCATTTCAGACAAAAGCTGATTTAGCGTCTGTTCGCGTTCATCGTTTGTGCTGAATTGGTTATCGCGGCTTTTGCCTATTGCGTCAATTTCGTCAATAAATATGATGCACGGCGCTTTTTCTGAAGCCTGCTTAAATAAATCTCTGACGCGCGACGCGCCCATTCCAACAAACATTTCAACAAATTCCGAACCGGAGATTGAAAAGAACGGAACGTTCGCTTCGCCCGCCACCGCTTTTGCAAGAAGCGTTTTGCCGGTTCCAGGGGGACCGACCAAAAGCGCGCCCTTAGGCTGCTTTGCGCCTATGTCTGTGTATTTTTTTGGATGATGCAGAAAGTCTACTATCTCGTCCAGCGATTCTTTTGCCTCTTCCTGTCCTGCCACGTCGGCAAAGGTAACGCCCGTTTTAGTTTGTACATATACCTTTGCATTGCTTTTTCCGAAACCCATCATGCCGCCGCTTCCGCCCATGCGTTTTGTCATGGAACGCGTTAAAAGCCATAGAAGCCCTACCATAATAAGCACGGGAAGTATCCATGTAAGAAGGAATTCTAAAATCGGATTCATTTTATACGGTACGGGTCTTGTAAATTCCACACCGTGTTCCCGAAGCTTCGGCAAAAGCTCGGGGTCGTCAATATATCCGGTATAATAAATAGTTCTGTCCTTTGTTTGCTTTTCGGCAAAATCAAACATATTCACGCCCGCCTGCGGAGCCGATGTTGAGGAGGGCTTTGCCGCAGAGGAGGATTTTTTAGTCATACTTATCTGTCCGTCTGCAATTTCCACCTGCGAAAGCTCGTCGTTTTCAAGCATAGCCATGAACTGCGTGTAAGAAATTTCTTCTTTTTTAGGGTTGGTCAGCGCGGAAATCAAAAGATTCAGAAGTATTGTTATTCCGAGCGACACCACCAAAAAAGCGATAAGCGGATTGCGCGCCGGCGGAGCGGGCGGACGACCGCCGCCTCTGTTATTGTTGTTATCCATAAAGATATCTCCGTTTCTAATTTAAAAATATTTCCCCTATTATAACATTAGAATTCTCAAAATTCAATAAATATTATAACTGTTCACAGAAAATTTAATTGAAATGAGAAATTTATTGATTTTAGTGAAAATAGTATAAATATTTTTTGTTTATGAGAAGAGAACAACGCTTTGATTAAAATATTTATTGCAGAGCTTTGATAAATATTA
>CATJNN010000077.1 GCA_949742185.1 uncultured Clostridia bacterium
ATTATTTTTATCGTTGCTCCGCAACTCTGTTAATGAATATAACTCGCGACATCTAATCCAGGATTATTTTTACTTTTATTCTGCAATTCTGTTAATGAAAATACAGCGTCACGGCAGGAGGGCTATATTTTTTTAATTTATGATATATAGGTCTCACAATACATCTTATTATAAAATTCTTTTTTAGAATTTTATCAACGATAACAATTACACTAAACAATCCGTTAAATCCGCGCATTATTTAAAGGGGGGAATTATATATGAACATACAAATTTTAAAAGAAAATTTCTCTGTGTGTCAAGTTAGCGATATTTCAGCGGCAGACCTCTCCGTTCCGTTTACCTTTGCGGCTGTAACGGACAGCGAGATGTCGCGTGTGTGCCCGGCCGAATACGCGCCTCAAAATATCACAGCCCGAGAGGACGGATGGCGGGCTATGCGTATAACAGGCGTTCTTGATTTTTCGCTTATCGGCATACTTGCTGAAATAGCCTCTCTTCTCGCGAAAGCGAACATCAGCATATTTGCGCTCTCAACATACAACACCGACTACATACTTGTGAAAGACAAATCCCTCGCCCGCGCGGCAGACGTCCTAAAAAACAATGGATACATAATCGACTTTTAATAAACCTATTTACAATATATTTTCAAATTTCAGTTTATAATCTCTTGGCAGACGAGTCATTAAAACCTCAAGCACCTGACAATTTGAAAGCGAGTCTGCTTTTTGCCCTGTCTGCACATATTTTTTCATCTGAGATATATAGACGTCGATATTATCAAGTTTTGAATGGTCAATCGTCGCCGCCAGAAAAGAGCGCTTAGACTCTATATAGCTTTCAAGCTCCTCCGCAAGCTCGGCAGCGCTAGGATAATCTTCAACTTCAATACAATTAACTATTCTCTGATTTTTCTCCAACAATTCCGTTGATATATTTTCCATATGATTTGAATACAACAAACTTGAAATAACTATGGCGGCGGCTATGGCAAGAGATAGAATAAAGCTTTTCATAAATTACCTCCTATTTCATGTCATTTTGTCCGCGCGCCTGCAAAAACAGGCTGTCGTTTATATCAAGCGACGCGATAAACACTTCTTTCACGTTTTTTATATGATGTTTGTTAAGCTGTTTATCAAGCCATTCACGGCTCTTTCCTGAACGCCGGATTTCAGCGTCGTTATATTCACCATCTGTAATCATCATATACGGAAGCCCCTCCTGATTTGGATTTTGTACCTGCATATCGCTGACTGTTACACTACGCGCTTCCGTCTTTGGTATAACGCTGAGCTTACCGTTTGTTTCAAGAATTGCCGCTTCAACGTCTGATATATTCGGATAACCGCATATGCGCAATTCCTCCAAAAGGTCGTTTAAATTAAATCTCAGTTTGCCAAGCTCCTTTTCATTCACATGTCCGTTATATATTACTATACTTGGCTCCCCTGTTACAAAACGACGCACCGTACGGCTTTTAAGCGTGACAAACGACATAACAACCTCGGCTATAATAAGCGTAAGCGCGGGAAGCACTCCTGCTACAAGCGGAATATCAATCGACTGCATAGGAACGGAAACAAGGTCTGAAATCATAATTGCAACAACAAGCTCAGACGGCTGCAGCTCCCCAATCTGGCGTTTGCCCATAATCCGCATTGACACCACAACTACAATATATAAAATCAGCGTGCGTATAACTAAGACAAGCATTTTCTTTCCCCCATTCTGCAATTTAGTCAGTTATATTATCCCTTTACCGCAAAAAAATATGCGCCGCGGGATTTGTTTTCATATACTAAAAAACGCTGTAAAAATAACCCCTATCTGAAATACTTGAAAAATCATTTCACACATGTTATAATGGTACTATAAATTAATTAAAAGGAGCATTACATATGAAAAAACAGATTATTTCTTTTTTAACAGCGGCATCATTAGCCGCAATGCCTGTGGCGGCATTAGCCAATACCACCGAACAGCAGACGCCAAACGCAGAAACTGTTCAGACATTTAAGGTGAATGAAAACGGTCTTGAAGAGATAAACGCGCCCGCTGCAAATAAAGTACCTTCCGTCATTGTTAACGGTAGAACTATTGACTTTGCAGACCAGCAGCCGGTTATTGTGAACGACAGAATCCTTGTTCCGGCGCGCGGAGTATTTGAAGCTTTAGAAGCAAAGGTTTCATGGGACGGCGAAAAACAGACCGCGCGTTTTGACAGCGCAAATAATATCACGCGCGTACTTGTGACAATCAACAATCCCAAAATGACAGTATACACATTTACAAGTCTTTTAAAAGCGGACTCAAAAGAAGTAGATCTGGACGTCCCTCCGGAAATTATAAACGACCGCACAATGGTGCCGCTCCGCGCTATTTCGCAATCATTCGGCACAACCGTGAACTGGGACGCCGACTCATATACGGCAACAATATCCGATAAAAACTATCTTACAAATAAGCCTTCCGAAGACGGCTCTTCAAACAATTCAAAAGCTGTAACTCTTTCGCTTGCGGCGAATAAAACGGAAGTGGCTCCGAATGACGAGCTTACTCTCACAATATCCGCGTCTAATATGGAGCAGTTAAACGCGTATCTTGCCGGCGTTACAGCCGGGGTGTACTACGATAAATCAATGTTTGAGTTTGTCGGCTACACAATGATGCTCAACGGCAAGCCTGTAACCGGCGGTCTGGGAGCGTCAAATCCGGAATATCGCGGCGATTCGCTGAAAGCAATTCATATAACAACCGACACCGAAGAAATCGCAAAGGACGGCGTTGTTATGGAGCTTAAATTTAAAGCCCTGGCAAATACCGGCAAATCAAGCTTTAAGCTTTCAGACAGATATACAACAGACCGCGGAGAAGATACTATTCTCACAATAGGCAGCGGCAATGCAAACACCAGAAATCTGTCGGCGTCAGAATGTATAGTAGACACAACGCCTGTCGACGTTGAAATAAAAGCGGCGGAATAAAGCTTGGGTCAGGCTGTGTCCTGACCTTTTTCTTTCTCAGCCAAAATAACGCTTTGTATGCCCGCTGGCATAGCGTTTTCCAATCTGCGGGCAGAAAGGCTATGGTTAATCATAATGATACAGCAATTTCAAATTAAAACAACGGCTCATACGCAAATGGTAGACATCACAAAACAAATTAAAGATATCATTGCAAAATCCGGCATAAAATCAGGACTTTGCACCGTTTTTGTGCCGCACACGACTGCCGGTGTAACAATCAATGAAAATGCCGATCCCGACGTTGTGCACGATTTCACATACGCAATAGATAAACTCATCCCATGGGAAGACGGCTACCGTCATGCCGAGGGCAACTCCGCCGCTCATCTTAAAGCGTCGTTAACCGGATTTTCACAAACGCTTATTATAGAAAACTCCTCGCCTCTTCTCGGAGTATGGCAGGACGTTTACCTTTGCGAGTACGACGGTCCGCGCAGCAGAAGCGTATATGTGAAAGCAATG
>CATJNN010000078.1 GCA_949742185.1 uncultured Clostridia bacterium
AATAGCCGGCTGTAATACCTGAAATCTTCCGGTGTCTGTCGAGAAGTTCTGAACATAACCGCCACTTACAGCAGTATCGGCAATTGTAAGCTTATATGTACCATTTACAGGAAGAGGCGAATTAAATGTAATAACATATCCTCCCTCCGATGTGTCAAACCTTCCAGAATAATCTGTTCCTTCAATAGTAATGCGGCTATCGTTTACTTCTAAGTCAGGATTTCCGTAAAATGAAATCACCATTCCCTTGCAGCCTGCCGGCGCCTTATCAGCAGGTAATACTTTGCTGCCATCCGCGTCTATAAATCTCACACTTTTTACAGATGGCTGAGTTTGAGTTTTCACTATGCTGAAATCATTAAATGCTACATTCATCTGCGGATTATCTTTCCACGTATCAAATAAAATTCCGTCCAACGAATTAAAAATATCTTTATTCAATGTTCTGTTCATTTCAGGAAGCTTCTGATTATCAATATATACATTCATCGTACCATTTGATAAATCAAGCTCTATTTCATATGTCCTCCAGTCTGTAAACGGAGCTAGATTCATTTCTTTATGCTGGTTATCAACAAACCAATCCGTTTTCCCATCATTAAATATTCCCGAATCTCCCGGGAACATTCTCGGTCCAAAATCAGCAGCATTTGCCTGCAGACCATAATTAAATAATAGGTGCTCCGTGCCGTTTACTATTGCTTTAACTGCAAGTATATTTGCAGTTTCACCAGTATTCTCATACTGTGCCTTAAACCTAATTCTGTATATCCCTGATGTTCCAGGTTCATTCAGCATTTTTTTCAAAACAGGTGAGTAACCAACTGCATCTCCCTTAAACATCCATATTGCCATATCGCCTTCCGATATCTGCTTATTGTAAAAATTACACATAGGTGTGTTCATCAAGTCACCCGCATTACCGTCCCAGCCATGTTCCGTAAGCATCTTGCGCTGATTTGCAATCCCCTCGTCATCGCCCGGCCAAATAACATAATCAAAATTATCTTCAAATACCGTTTCATTTAATACTGCATCAGGATTTTGAGGTGTAACAAAAGACGCAAGCTGTGCCTTACCGCCTCCGATAAATTTTATACTGTCATCCAATATAACTTTATATTCAGCCGCATAGGGCAACGCATCTGTAAAATTGATACTAATTGTTTTTGAATCACTAACTTTAATATTACTTATATTTACAACACTGTTATCACTGCATTTAATTACTTTTATTTCATCCGCAGTAACGGCGCCGGCGTTAAGCATTGCACCACCGGTTGTTATTACAGCTCCCATTCTGTCATTATTAAGAACAGCGGATACTGCGATATCCGAACCCGCATCACTTATGCTGAAATTGTCAATATACGCTTCAAAAGCATGCCAGTTTCTGTCGCCATTGAGTCTGAACTGTATATGTCCAAGCTGCTCCAGCATTCCTGCGGGAATTCTTGTGGCGCCTATTTTGTCTCCGTCTACATAAGAGTTTATTACAGAGTTATCCATATCAATATCGACATCAATATGATACCATTTCTCCGCGCTGTTTTTTGCAACCGGATTATTTGTCAGAGCGTCGCCTGCCAACACCTCATTTGACGCGAAACTAAGATTTACATTCTTTGGTAATGCCATATTCGGAGTTGACTGCTTTCCATCAGATAACGCAAATTCTTTATCAGGCTCCGGCGCCACATTACCGTCACCGTCAATCCACGCATGCCCGTCTGTTGTTGTAGATACCGAAAGGGCGATACCTTTGCCGTCAAAACTGATTGCATCGTTATTATCTGAAATAGTATTGTCTTCTCCCAGCACTAACTGAATTGAATGTTCACCAAGAGATACATTTCTTCTGAAACCAAGAGCCATATCATAACTAAGAATAACTCTTTTTGAAACAGCCTGTTCCAAATTTAAATAATTCAGCGTATTGTTATTATCTCCATACAGCATCATCGCTCCGCCATGATTGCGTGCAGATTCTGCAAAGCCTTCCCAAAATCTTATTGCGCTGTTTGTGACACTGTCCATATCCTGAGGCAAATCACTTGTCCAATATCCCAGTTCGTCACTTACAATTGCCTTAAACGGTGCTATACTGCCACCGTTAAAATCAAGGTTTGTATATGTATTTGCTTTTGCCACATTTACCGAGGTCGTTATTGTTCCGAAAAGTACGGAAACTGCCGCAATATGACTTATAAATCTTTTTAATTTCATTGTATCCTCCTTTTTTTATAACTCACTTCAATTATTCTTATATACAACAGCCTCATAAGGACGAAGCGTCATACTCTCTGATAAATCAGGACTGTCACTGTAATTTGACAAACACATCATCATAACGCTGCAATCGCCTTTATAGCCAAATGCTGCATTGTCCGAAGTAAAATTACAGACAACAACCACCTTTGTATCATCATGGCTTCGCTCATATGCAAAAACTTTATCATTATCCTCCTCTATCAGCGAATAATTACCATACACTATTACATCATTATTTTTACGAAAATCAATCAGTTTTTTATAATGCCAGAATATAGAATTATTGTCGTTCTGACACGATTTCGCATTAATATATGTATAATTATCATTTACTCTCAGCCATGGGATACCCGCAGTAAAACCTGCGTTTTCACTGTCATCCCACTGCATAGGAGTTCGGGCGTTATCACGTCCTGAAGCATATATCGACTGCATTATAACATTTTCCTCTTCACCTGTGGCAATACGTTCCTTATACATATTCAGCGTTTCAATATCATCATAATCATCTATTGAAGGAAATTTTACATTTGTCATACCTATTTCCTCTCCCTGATATATATAGGGTGTTCCCTGCATACAGTGCAAAAGTGTTGCAAGCATTTTAGCGCTTTCTACTCTGTATTTTCCGTCATCGCCAAATGCCGATACCACACGCGGCAAATCATGATTACACCAAAACAAAGTATTCCAGCCGCAATTATAGAGTTCATTCTGCCATTTGCTCATCACCTTTTTTAAATCCTGCAAATCGTACGGCTTTGGATACCATTTGTCACCTTTAAGACAAATATGCTCAAATTGAAAAGCCATACTTAACTCTTGCCGCGCCGGATTTGAATACAATTTTGCAATCTCTGTATCTGCCGCCCAGCATTCTCCTACTGTTATCAGGTCACGTTTCCCGAATGTATTTTCATTCATTTCACGCAAATATGTGTGCAGCATAGGACCGTTATCCTCTATCATCTTAAACGGTTCCTTACCTATTTTTTCAATAACATCCATACGAAAACCTGCAATGCCCTTATCAATCCAGAAATTCATCATATCATAAATTTTTTGACGCATATCCGCATTTTCCCAATTCAAATCCGGTTGTTTATCAGCAAAAAAGTGAAGATAATACTGACCGCTGTCTTTATCGAATTCCCACGCGCTTCCACCAAAAATTGATTTAAGACCATTTGGTTCGTGTCCGTCAACAGGGTCAGACCATATATAATAATCTCTGTACGGATTATCTTTAGATTTTCTTGCTTCTATAAACCACGTATGTTCATCAGATGTATGATTGACCACCAAATCCATCATAACGCCGATACCGCGCTGCTTTGCCTCTGCAATAAGACAATCCATATCTTCCATCGTTCCGAATTCATCCATAATATCGTAATAATCACTGATATCATAGCCGTTATCCGCATTTGGAGATTTGTATACAGGACTAAGCCATATTATATCCACACCCAGTTTTTTTATATAGTCAAGCTTGGATATTATACCTTTCAGGTCGCCTATTCCGTCACCGTTACTGTCGCAAAAGCTTCTCGGATATATCTGATATACCGTAGATTTATGCCACCATTTTTTATCCATATCCTTTACTCTCCTTTACCTGATTATTTTATCAGTAAAAATGTTTTAAATAAACGCGGATTTTTAGCAGTTCCTATACCGCCCTGTCCGTCCTCAATATAATACTCACCATAACCTGAACGTCCGTTTGTCATAGCATTTCCCGTTTCAAGAGGACCATCATTATCATTTACAAGATAACTGAATGCTATCGAACCGTTAACCTTTATCTTTGTCGCGTCCTCTAACAGTTTATTCCACGGCATTTTCAGTTCATAAACTGTTTTATTTCCTTTTCGGCTTACCTTTGCCTCACAATCTTCCACATCAGAGGTTGATTGACCGGAAAGTCTTCGGTAAAATACGAATTCCTCTTTATTGCCAATAAGGCCTAGTGCTCCCTCAGTATAATTTGTCATTGTTTTATTATCACAGATACCGAACTGTATGCTGTCGCTTGCCCACAAGGTATTTGCTATATTCGTTGCCTGAACATTATCCTCAACCTCAACGGCAAGGTAGAAATACTCTTCATCCCACAGCGGATAGGCAACCGCGTTCATATCCGATACTCCGCTCCACCACGAAGCCGCAGGAATGAGTTTAACCATCTGCTCCGCCTTGTTAATACGCACAGGCATTGCATTGTCGTATTCCCCTTGAGATATTTCACCGTCACACACAGGCTTTTCCTTAGCATATTTCATAAAATGACAATCACTTTCGCCGCTTAACGGCACTATACTTCCATCCTCCAAATGCAATTCTGCATTTACATATACCGACCTGCCGCTTGTAAGCTTTTCAGGGAGGAAGAATGCCACACTGCCGCTCTCTCCGGGCTTTATTGTTTTCAAGGTAAGTTTGCCTACTTTTTCTGCAAGTTCAGACGGACTGTTTATAATAACATCTCCCGAAATATTTTTATCACTGCAATTATTTGTAATCTCCCATTTTGCCTGCCACTTCAAAGTATTATTTTTATACGGAGAAGTTATATAATTTGTACTTATAATTTCAATTTCAGAAACCGGAAACATTCCTTTAAAAATCACATTATCTCCGTCTGTCAATGTAATAAACACATTACCTGCCGGCTTACCCGTCATATCGCTGATTTTAATTTCTGTTTTCTTTTCTTTATCAGACACATTAACATCTGCTTTAATGCCTGCTGTATAAGCAAGTGTTATCTTTGGATTTACCTTTGTATTATTTTTTAATGTCAACGTTGTATTATCATTACTGACAATCTGCAATTTTGTATTATCAAATATCATTCTTGGTTTTACCTGTTCTATCTCCGAGAAATCGCCTGTCACATACATCGGAGAATCGTCAAGCATAAAGGTGTATACACCGTCAACAGGATAATACTCTGTTTCATTGCCCCACAAATCAATAGCCGTTAATGATGGAGCGTCTATTTTAAACGCAGCAATACCTCTGTCCTCATTACCCACAGTTCCTTCCGAATTATAAAGGATAGCACAATCTCTGCCATCACGAAGAAGATATTTGTAACCGACTGTTGTAGTATCGTCAAGACATTTTATTTCTTCCTGATATTTTGCGTCTGTCATAATTGTATTATAATTGGCAAACGCAGTATATGCAGGCTTTGCGCCTCTGCTTACATCTTCCTGACGCAATGCTTTCAGAATACCGCAATGCGATTCATACTCTGCCGTATAATCATAAACTCCGGCAATATAATCGGTAAACACATATGTACCCATAAATCCGACTATCCCTGAATTTGCCCCCTGCAAAAGACCTCTTATATCCATATTTGCCTGATATAACGGAGTGATTTTTGAGCTTGTAAAACCGTTTACATTTCTGTGTACTGTATAGCATCCATATTCAGTTACATAACATTTTTCTATACCCGCTTTATTAATCGCTTCTTTAACCTGTGCAAAAGTTTCCTGTAAACCTCCAAGCTCAGGATAATTCGGAGTTGTATACGGATGAAACGAAACAGAATCCACAAATTCCGCAGCGCCGCGGTTTAAACCGTCAATAATAAACGGGGTTCCTCCTGCCATAACAGCAAATCCGCAAAGCTCTATCTCAGGGCGGTTTGCTCTCAATATGTCCGAAAGTTCTTTCGCATTTTTCATATACTGCACAATTCCTATACCGTTATCAGGCTCATTTTCAAGCTCAAAAGCCTTAACGCACGGATAATCCTTTAACGCCAGAGACATATTTTTTACCCAGTCCTTCTGTTCGCTTGTAAAATCCCTGCCGTCAGCAGGATATTGCTGTACGGTTGCCATTACGTCAAGACCGTATTTTTCACAATAATTCAAAAGTTCTTCCGTATTGTGCAGCAGCTTTTTCTGTTTATTGCTCCACGAAAGCTCAGGCCAGAAGTCCGTTCTTATTGTTCCTGCTCCCAGCAAATCGAACAAATACAACTGATCTTCAATATCTGAAATATGCGAGTTGCTATGGTGGAAAGTAAATCCGCACATTTTATTTTTGACACCATCAGGCGGAAAATTATTTACCGAATATGTTATATCTTGTTTCTGAACCACATTTCCGTTTTCGTCAACCGCTTCTATTTTCAGTACCATACAGCCGTAATATCCTGTATGAGCGTCTAATTCCAAATCCATTGAATTACCGTCAAAATCAAACGGCATACTACCTTTCCAGTATTCCTCACCAGTCAGCTCGCTCACCGCTGTGAAATTAAGCGTGCCTTTATAAGCTCCGCCGCCGTTTCCTTTTGCTTTAAGCTTCATATGCTGTGTATCCTTATCACCGTAAATATTTCCGAGCAATCCAAGCTCATCATCAAATAAAAACGGCTGATACATATATTCCGGCAGTCTTTCAAGTTTTTCGGAAAGCTCTAATCCTTTATTATAATCAATATCCTTTACAGACATATTATCCAATGCTACCGAACCGCCCGACACAAGCATATCAAAACCCGCAAGAGGCCATAATTTATGCGTATCTAAATTTCCAACCAGCGCGCGTTCCTCAACAAATTCATCATCAACATATAGCATCGCCATACAATACTTCATATCTATAACTATTTTAATATTATACCATCGGAGTTTTTCCGCAGGAATAACATCATCCTCATAGCCGTCTGCAAACTCCGTTCTTATAAAACGGCAAACACCCATCTTTTTCTGGGGCATATCAAGGCGGAACAGACCTCCCCATCTCATCCAGTCCTCCTGAATTCCTTTTTCTGTGTAACCTTCTTCACGCAGTACCAGAGTTGTTTTATCGCTCATTGCTTTTATGTCAAATTCAATCAGCTTATGCGGAGAATCGTAATAAATATTATCACCGAATTTTTTTACCGCCTGTGCACCGTTACCAAGTGTGAGGACATTCTTTCCCTTCTCTGTGTCATTAATCGTACCGTTACTGCCGTTAATCGTAGAAAAACCATAGTAATCCTCCGCCGATGTATCTTCTGTCCAAATAAAGTTTATATCATTTACAGCCATTACTGAAGAATACGGCAGTAGTGATACAAGCATTGTAACAATGATAAAACTGATGAATAATCTCTTTTTTATAAAATTAAACATCATCCCTTAACACCTCCGATTGCCACACCTTTCATAATGTTTTTCTGCAGAAGTATAAACACTATCATTATCGGAAGTACGGCCAGAAGTAATGCCATCATATATTCATCTATCGGCAAATCTTTTTTGAGAAGATATATTTTTAGTCCCACAGGCATAAGCTCCTGCTTGTCAATAACAAGCATTGGCCAGAAAAACTGTCCCCAATTGGCTGTAAATGCGAATATCGCTAACGTTGCCAACAGCGGCAGACTTAAAGGCAGCATAATCCTTGTAAATATCTTCATATTTGATGCTCCGTCAATCTGCGCCGCTTCAACATATGATTCAGGAATACCGTCAAAAAAGCTTTTTACCATAAGAATGTTAAATACGTTTATTCCTGACATAATCCACATCGGCACAAATGTATTCTTTAAGCTTATATGTATTATAGGTAAATCTATAAAGAACATAAACAACGGTACCGTACTCATTGACATAGGTATAAGCAGCATTATAAAAATAATTTTCGATATTATCTTCCAGCCGGCAGGCTTTAGCTTTGATAAGGAGAAACCTGCAAGGCACGATACAACCAAATTAGAGATAATACAACCTCCAGTCATAATTACCGTATTAAGAATTGCGGAACTCATCTGTGTATTTTTCCACACTCTTGCTATTTTTCCGAATTCAATATGTTTAGGAAATATTGTAGCAGGTTTCTGCAAAAACTCC
>CATJNN010000079.1 GCA_949742185.1 uncultured Clostridia bacterium
CACAGGCGGCAGACTATGCGGCTTGTAAAAACTACGGACCTATGTACAGATAATGATGACAACAATATGAATTGTTTTGCTGTTGTTTCACAGCTCCCTCAATTATATCTGTTCCGCAGGATATTAAGTGGAAAATATAAGATAAAAGACCTCAGAGCAGTAATGGAATAAGTAATTTATATATCAAAATAAAATGGCATAGACTATTGTCTATGCCATTTTATTTTGATATAACATAAATGAAAGATTTAATTCGTTTTTATTTGTCAGTAACATACTTATTGTAATTCCACAACAATGTTTTTACAGCATATAAAAACATACTTGATATTTTTGATGTTATTAGGTATAATAATATATAATGCAGTTTTTGGTAAGGAGAGAATTAAATGAGCAGAGAATTAGCGGATTTATTATTTCCGAATATAACGAAAAAGCCGGAGGATTATGAAAAAATGTATCCGCCGCGTTCGCTTGCAGACGGTGCTGTTGTTACGAGATTTGCGCCAAGTCCGACGGGCTTTTTGCATTTCGGCGGATTATTTGCGGCGTTTGCTGAGAAAATGGCGGCAAAGTCAACAGGCGGCGTGTTCTATTTGAGAATTGAGGACACCGATAAAAAGCGAGAGATTGAAAACGGCGTCAGTATCATTGCGGGAGGACTTCGCGCGTTCGGCATTGAGGCGGACGAGGGAATGATGTCGGAAACTGAGGAAAAAGGCGCGTATGGTCCTTATATACAGAGTAAGCGCACGGAGATATATCAGTCGTATGTTAAGACTTTGGTTGAACAGGGGCTTGCGTATCCGTGTTTTATGACGGAGGAAGAGCTTGGCGAAGTGCGGGAAAAGCAGGAAGCGGACAAGCTTTTGCCGGGAGTGTACGGTGAATTTGCGAAATACCGTGATATGGCGTTTGACGAGGCTAAAAAGCGTATTGAAAACGGCGACGAGTATGTTGTGCGGTTAAAGTCTCCGGGGCAGACGGATAAAAGAATAAAATTTAAGGATGTTATAAAAGGCGAAATAGAAATGCCTGAAAATATTCTTGATGTGGTGCTTTTGAAAAAGGATGGTACGCCTACATACCATTTTGCGCATGTTGTTGACGACCATCTTATGCGCACGACGCATGTTATACGAGGAGACGAGTGGATTTCCTCCGTGCCGATACACTTGCAGCTGTTTTGGCTGTGCGGAATGAAGCCGCCGAAATACGCGCATATATCGCCTATTATGAAAGAAGAGAACGGGGGTAAGCGCAAGCTTTCCAAGCGAAAAGACCCGGAGGCGGCTGTCAGCTATTACGAGGAGGCAGGCTATCCGAGCGGTGCGGTTTGGGAATATCTGATGACGCTGGCTAATTCAAATTACGAGGACTGGCGGCTTGCTAATCAGAACGAGCCGATTGATTCGTTTAAATTCATGCTTTCAAAGATGAGCAAGGCGGGTTCGCTTTTTGATATTGTTAAGCTGGGGGACGTAAGCAAAAACTATATCAGCAAGCTGACCGCCGACGAGGTTTATAGCATGGTATCGGAGTGGGCGGAGAGATTTAACGGTAAGTTATTCGAGCTTTTGAAAAATAATCCGGAATATGCTAAAAAAATATTTTCCATTGAACGAGGAAACGCTAAGCCGCGTAAGGACATAGCAAAATGGTCTGATGTGCAGGACTATGTATCGTATTTTTACGACGATATATGGAACAGGGAACGCGATTTTGCAGATAATTTGTCAGATGGCGATATGATTGAGATTTTAAAAGAATATAAAAATATATACAGCGCAGAGATTGCGGAGGAAGACTGGTTCCCGCAGGTGCGCGATTTAAGCGAGCGGCTGGGGTATGCGAAAGCGCCGAAGCTTTATAAAAAAGAGCCGGATTTGTATAAGGGGCATGTGGGCGATGTTTCGGGCGTTATCCGCGCGGCTGTGACAGGACGGCGCAATACGCCTGATTTATACAGTATTATGAATGTGCTTGGTTATGATAAGGTTATAAAGAGGATTGACGAAAGTATTACTATACTAAAGGAGGGAAAATAATATGGAGGAAATAAGCAGTAATTTTATACATGAAAAGATTGACCGCGATTTGGAAACAGGCGTGTTTAATCATGTTCAGACGCGTTTCCCGCCCGAGCCTAACGGGTATCTTCATATAGGGCATGCAAAGGCGGTGTGTATAGATTTTGGAGCCGCTGAAAAATACAAGGGAGAATGTAATCTGCGTTTTGACGACACCAATCCGACAAAAGAAGACGTAGAATATGTAGACGCGATTAAAGAGGATATAAAATGGCTTGGGTTCTCATGGGGGAAAATCTGCTATGCCTCCGATTATTTTGACGATATTTACGAGTGCGCTGTGAAGCTGATAAAAAAGGGAAAAGCGTATGTGGATGATTTGAGCGCGGAGCAAATCCGCGAATACCGCGGAACGCTGACAGAGCCGGGCAAAAACAGTCCGCACCGAGACAGAAGTATAGAAGAAAACCTTGAATTGTTTGAAAAGATGCGCAGAGGTGAGTTTGCGAACGGCGAAAAGGTGCTTCGTGCGAAGATAGATATGGCTTCGCCTAATCTTAATATGCGCGACCCTGTTATTTATCGTATTTTGCATGAAGCGCATCACCGCACGGGGGATAAGTGGTGTATTTATCCGATGTATGACTTTACGCATCCTATCTCCGACACGCTCGAGGGTGTTACGCATTCGCTTTGTTCTCTGGAGTTTGAGGACCACCGTCCGCTCTACGACTGGGTTCTGCGCGAATTGGATTTTCCGCAGCCGTCGCAGCAAACGGAATTTGCGCGTCTTAATCTTAATTACACGCTCACAAGCAAAAGAAAGTGTCTGCGGCTTGTTCAGGACGGCGTTGTCAGCGGCTGGAACGACCCCAGAATGTCCACGCTGTGCGGAATGCGCCGACGCGGCTATCCCGCTGCGGCGATACGCGATTTCTGCGAGCGCATAGGCGTGGCAAAGGCGAACAGCGTTGTTGATTTCGCGCTTTTGGAGGCTTGCGTCCGTGAAAATCTTAACGCGAACGCTCCGCGCGCAATGGCTGTTTTACGTCCGATTAAGCTTGTGATTGACAATTATCCCGAGGGACAGACAGAGGAGCTTGATGTCGAGGTAAATCCGGAGGATGAGTCCATGGGTACGCGGAAGGTGGAGTTTTCCAGAGAGCTTTATATAGAACGAGAGGATTTTATGGAGGACGCGCCGAAAAAGTATTTCAGACTGACGATAGGACGCGAGGTGCGTCTGAAAAGCGCGTATTATGTGACCTGCGTGTCTGTTGACAAAGACGCGGACGGAAATGTAACCTGCGTACACTGCACCTACGATCCCGTAACGCGCGGCGGGCAGTCGCCCGACGGACGCAAGGTAAAAGGCACGATACACTGGGTGAGCGCGGCTCATGCAGTGGACGCTGAGGTGCGTCTGTACGATAGGCTGTTTAATGTGGAAAATCCATCGGACGAGAGCAAGGTAGGCGACTTTAAGGAAAACCTGAATCCGAATTCCGAGGAGGTTTTAACAGGCTGTAAGCTGGAAAGCAATTTGGCGGGAGCAAAGACCGGAGACACGTTCCAGTTCCTGCGTTTGGGCTATTTCTGCGTGGATACGGACAGCCGAAGCGGCAAGCTTATATTTAACAGAACCGTGGCTTTGAAGGATTCTTGGGCAAAGGTGAACAAATAAAATAAAACGGCGCATAAGCCGTTTTGGATATGAAAACGAATTAACGCCTTATCAGCCTACAGGCAAGGCGTTTGTTTCATTATTTGTGGGCGGAAAGGCGGATTATTTTATGCAGGAATATACTAAATATATGGCGGACAGAGTTAAGACAATGAAAGGCTCGGCTATACGCGAAATGTTCAAGCGCATGGCGGATCCTGAGATTATATCGCTTGCAGGCGGAAACCCTGCCGCGGAGCTGTTTCCGGGCGAGGAGCTTTCAAAGATAGCGGGAAAAATTCTCATGACCAGCCCTACTCTTGCGCTTCAATACGGCACAACCGACGGTTATCCGCAAATGAAAGAATGCGCTCGCAAGCGGGCAGAAAAGGTAAACTCGGTTGGAGAAAACGACGAGATTTTGGTTATGACAGGCGCAAATCAGGGGATTGACCTTACCGCAAAGGCTCTTCTTAACAAAGGCGACGCGGTTATAGTGGAAAATCCGAGCTTTATCGGCAGTCTTAATGCATTTCGCGCGTATGAATGCCGGCTTGTCGGCGTTAAGGTTGAAGACGACGGCATGAGCATGGAGGAGTTGGAAAACGCGCTTAAAACTAATAAAAACGTTAAAATGATATACACGATACCGACTTTTCAGAATCCGACGGGCGTTACAATGAAGCTTGAAAAAAGAAAGCGCATGATAGAGCTTGCGCGCGAATACGACGTGCTCGTTTTAGAGGACAATCCGTACGGCGACCTGCGCTTTTCGGGCGAGGATGTGCCGACAGTGAAATCACTTGACACAGAAGGGCGCGTGATTTATGCCGGCTCATTCTCAAAAATTTTATCGCCCGGTATGCGTTTAGGATATATTGTCGCTCCCGCGCCGCTTGCTGAGAAGATAGAAATGCTCAAACAGGTTAACGATGTACATACGCCCATGCTGACGCAGCTTATGTGCGTAGAGTTTATGAAAAAATATGATATAGACCGATATATTGCTAAAAATCGGGAGTTGTACGGCAAAAAATGCGCAAAGATGATTGAGAATATGGAAAAATATTTTCCTGCTGACAAGGTTAAGTGGGTAGCGCCGGAGGGCGGAATCTTCATTTGGTGCGAGTGTCCGTCGATTGAGGATATTACGCCGGTTATTGACAGGTGTCTGGAGAAAAAAGTAGCGATAGTGCCGGGCTCGAATTTTGCAGTGGATATGTTCGCGCCGTCTAATATGTTTAGATTAAATTATTCCTCCGCTACGCTTGAAAATATCGAAGAGGGCGTGCGCAGAGTCGGAGAAGCGCTTGCGGAGCTGCTGTAATAGTACATAGCCGGAAAGGAGAAGTATAAATGGACGATAAAAAAATCATTTTTTCGGGCGTTCAGCCGTCCGGAAATTTAACGCTCGGAAACTATTTGGGAGCGATAAAAAACTGGGTGAAATTGCAGGATGAATATAACTGCATATATGCGATGATGGATATGCACACGATAACCGTGCGTCAGACGCCGGCGGATATTAGGCGCCGCACGTTTGAGGTGCTTGCGCTGTACATAGCCTGCGGGATTGACCCCGAAAAGGTTACGCTTTTTATACAGTCGCATAATCCCGCGCATGCAGAGCTTGCGTGGGTTTTGAACTGCTACACATATATGGGCGAGCTGCAGAGAATGACTCAGTTTAAGGATAAGTCTTCTCGTCACGCTGAAAATATTAACGCAGGGCTTTTCACATATCCTGTGCTTATGGCTGCCGATATACTTTTGTATCAGGCGGATTTTGTGCCTGTCGGAAAAGACCAAATGCAGCATATTGAAATTTGCCGCGATATTGCAGAGCGATTTAACGCGATTTACGGAGACGTGTTTAAGGTGCCGGAGGGAATGCTTCCGAAAGTCGGAGCTAATATAATGAGCTTGCAGGAGCCGACAAAGAAAATGTCTAAATCGGACGAAAATCCAAAGGCATATATCTCTCTTATGGACGACATGAATATAATCGCCAAGAAGATTAAAAGCGCGGTCACGGACAGCGAGGGCGTTATAGAATATCGCGAGGGAGACGAGACGAAAGCGGGAGTGAATAATCTTTTAAGTATAATGTCCGCTGTGACAGGCAGAGAAATTGACAGCATTGCCGCAGAGTACAGCGGAAAGGGTTACGGAGATTTTAAGGGCGATGTTGCCGAGGCTGTGGTTGAGTGTATACGTCCGATACGTCAAGAATATGACAGGCTTATTTCCGATAAGCAGTATCTGCTTGACATATGCGCTAAGGGAGCGGAAAGCGCGGCGAGAATATCTCAGAGAACCATTAAAAAGGTTTATAAAAAAGTAGGATTTGTGGTGTAAACGGAGGATAATATGGAAGCTCATTATGTTAATTTTGCAATTTTTCTGATTTTCACGTTTGCCGCCGCGTTTATATTTACTTTTGTGGCAACGCCGAATGTGAGAAGAATAGCGTTTAAAATAGGCGAGGGAGCTGTGGACAAGCCAAAAGACGCGCGGCGTATGCATAAAAAACCAACGCCGCGAATAGGCGGTCTTGCAATAATTTTTGGATTTATAATTCCAATAGCGGTTGCTGTTGTATTTTCAAAGATATGCGGCGATTCGCAGTTCTGGGGACAGTTCATGCCTGTGACGAGACAGATGGCGGGAACGCTTGCCGGCGCGGCGATAATTGCGATAATGGGATTTATAGACGACTGCAAGGATTTACCCGCAAAGCTGAAATTTGTGATTCAGATTGCAGCGGCATTAGTTGTTATATTTGTCGGCGACATAAAAATAAACGTTTTTACAAATCCGAACATTTTCAGCGAAAATCCATATTGGATTTTGCCCGGTTGGCTTTCGGTAGTGCTGACGGTTTTGTGGATTGTATTTATAACAAACGCTGTAAATTTTATAGACGGGCTGGATGGATTGGCGGCGGGAGTTTCTGCAATTATGTCCGTATCGCTTGTGTTTATATCAATAAGAGTAGGTGAATTTCCTATAGCGGTGCTGGGCGTTGCGCTCATGGGCTCGTGTTTCGGTTTTCTGCCGTATAATTTTAATCCGGCAAAAATATTTATGGGCGACACAGGCTCCACCTTTTTGGGATTTATGCTTGCCACGCTGTCGATACAGGGAATGTTTAAAAGCTATGCGGTTATTTCATTTGCCGTGCCGATTTTGATTTTAGGATTGCCGCTTTTCGACGCGCTTTTTGCGATGATACGGCGCGTGCTGACAGGGAAAAGCCCGATGGTCGCCGATCGCGGACACCTGCATCATAGGCTTATAGACATGGGCTTTTCGCAGAAGCAGACCGTGTTTATACTTTATGCTATAAGCGGAGTTTTGGGAATAACGGCTGTGGTGCTTGCGGAAAGCGGCGCGCTCAGGGCGTTGTTGCTTGTTATATGCGCGTTGATTTTCTTAATGATTGGCGGTATGCTTGGCACAAAAGCTTTAGATAATGATAAAAACGCAGATTTAACAGATGAGAATGGAACGGAGGAGGATGACGATGAGTAAAATTAAGGTGATGACAGTGTTTGGCACGCGTCCGGAGGCTATAAAGATGGCTCCGCTTGCGCTGGAGCTTCAGAAATATGAAGAGTTTGAGCCGCTTGTGTGCGTTACTGCGCAGCATAGACAGATGCTCGATCAAGTGCTTGATATTTTTAAATTAAAACCGGATTATGATTTGGATATAATGAAAGAGCGTCAGTCGCTTATAGGCATAACAACGCGTGTTTTAGAGGGACT
The DNA here is from genome assembly GCA_949742185.1 of uncultured Clostridia bacterium. Taxonomy (GTDB): domain Bacteria; phylum Bacillota; class Clostridia; order UBA1381; family UBA1381; genus CATJNN01. The sequence goes on from CATJNN010000079.1 coordinate 7,462, forward strand.
GGACGGCGTTATGAAGGAAGCGAAGCCTGATATTGTGCTTGTGCACGGTGACACCTCCACTACATTTGTGGGTGCTTTAGCGGCATTTTATAATCAGATTAAGGTTGGACATGTTGAAGCCGGACTGCGTACATACGATAAGTATTCGCCGTTCCCTGAGGAGATGAACCGCTGTCTGACAGGCCGTATTGCGGATTTGCATTTTTCGCCGACGCAGCAGAACAGACAAAACTTGCTTCGAGAGGGTATTTCGGACGACGCTATATTTATCACTGGCAACACGGTTATCGACGCGCTTAAAACGACGGTGCGCGACGACTATAAATTTAGCGACGACACGCTTAATAAACTTGATTTTGACAATCAGAGGGTTATTATAGTAACGGCGCATCGCCGTGAAAATCTTGGCGAGCCGCTTGAAAATATATGTAATGCGCTTAAAGAGATAGTAACAACATATGACGACGTTTCACTGGTGTATCCGGTGCATCTTAATCCGGCTGTTCGCGAAACAGTGTTCGGTATTCTCGGCGGTCTTGACCGCGTACATTTGATTGACCCGCTTACAGTTGACGAACTGCATAACGCTATGGCGCGAAGCTTCATGGTTATGACTGACTCAGGAGGTATTCAGGAAGAGGCTCCTGCGCTTGCGAAGCCGGTTCTTGTGCTTAGAAAAGAGACGGAGCGTCCTGAAGCCGTCGCTGCGGGAACGGTTCGAATTGCGGGAATTGAAAAGGATAATATAGTTAATTTGGCGCGGCAGCTTCTCGACGACGAGACGGAATACGGTAAGATGGC
>CATJNN010000080.1 GCA_949742185.1 uncultured Clostridia bacterium
GATGGGTTTTGCTTCGGAGTAATTTTTCGAAAGGAGGTGATGCGTATGTTATTTGTAAATCAATATATAATTTTATCAAACATATTAACATACAACGTGAACATCATTAATTTATTTATCGCCTCCGAGTGCAAAACAGAATAACAGGTTTAATATATGGATAATAGTTTTAAACAAGAGTTTGAAAAGCAGTTATCCATAAGTAAAACCTTATATCAAGAAATAATGGATATTATAGACATAAAAAATATGTCAATGGAGGAATTTTATACGAACACAGAATTAAACAGAACGATATTAAGCGATATAAAGAAGAACAAGTCAAGACCACAGCTTAGAACAGTTATCAGTATTTGCGTCGGTTTACAGTTAGAACCTATGCGAGCTTTAGATTTTATAAAATCAGCAGGATATAATTTGTCAAGCACACTGTATATTGACTGTGTATATGCAGACATAATCACTCACTATAGCGAGTTTGGCATTTCGGCTTGTAATGACAGATTAAAAGAATTAGGGATTGAAAAAAAATATTATTTAGGCTCACAGCCAAGAAAAAGAATATAGACTGATTGCCGTGTATGGATATTTTCATACACGGTAATTTTTTTGTAATTTGACAAATTACAAATCCCTACGGTTTTAAGCCGTTTTTAATAACAGACACATCAGAAAGCCCGATTTTATTAGCTTCTTCTGTAATTTATGAAAGTTTTGCATATTGACAAAACTGTGCTATCCTATGCTTGTAAATCCGGATTTACAATATTTTTAATAAAGGAGATTTTTACTATGACAATTACAGATTTAATTATTGACCCCAAAAGCTTAGGCAATAAGCTATTGCTTGTAGACATTGCGCCGGTGTACGAGTACAGGGACAACAGGCGTACGGAAAATATTACAGGCTACCGCTATACAGTTGCAATGCCTGATAATAACTTGGATAAAATCAATGTTAAGATTGACGGAAAACAGCTTATTGAAAAACCTGACGGATATGCGGAGGTACATTTCACAGGTCTTGAGGTTTTTATCTATTGGCTGAATGGTCAGCCTAATGTCGGCGCAAAAGCCACAGGTATAACATTGGTGAATAATAAAGGTTAAGGCTATGCGGCGCGGCAGAGGTTTTCTCAAAAAACATCAGTCGTGCCGCCCTAAGCCATAAGGGTTAGTATTACCCTTATGGCTTAGATGTAGCATGTAGCAGAAAGTGAGCTGATTAGGATGAACAATTCACAATCACGCAAATGGACTTTGGTAATTAACAATCCGCTTGACTGCGGATTTGACCATAACCGAATTTGCGATACCTTAATGAGATTTTTTCCTGACTATTTCTGTATGGCAGATGAAATTGCATCAACAGGAACATTTCATACACATATTTTCATATACTCACATTCTCCGATACGGTTCAGCACGCTGAAAGGTCGATTTCCGATAGCGCACATTGAAAAAGCGTATGGGAGCGCAAAGAATAATCGTGATTACATATTAAAATGCGGCAAATGGAAAAATAGCGAAAAAGCAGAAACAAGCATTAAGGACAGTTTTTATGAATACGGAGAATTGCCAAAAGAAAAGGCGGAAAACAGTCCTAAAATGAGTATGCTGATTGAAAATATTAAAGACGGGAAAAAGACAACTGAAATTATTGATAATTCACCTGAATTTGCATTTCGTATTCGGGATATAGATATTTTAAGGCAAACACTGTTATCCGAAAAATATATGACAGAAAACAGAGAATTGACAGTTACATATATTTTCGGAGCAAGCGGAACGGGTAAAACGAGCGGAATTTATAAAAGACATAAAGCAACAAATATTTGCAGGATTACAAACTATCGCGCGGGAAAAGGAATAAGCTTTGACGGATATTTCGGACAAGACGTGTTGGTATTTGAGGAATTTAACTCGCAAATACCGATTGAGGATATGCTGAATTTTCTTGATGTTTATCCGTTGTACCTCCCTGCGCGATACAATGATAAAATCGCTTGTTATACTAAGGTATACATTACATCAAACATACCGCTTAACGAACAATACAAGGACGTGCAAATTTACCGTCCCGAAACTTGGAAAGCATTTTTAAGACGAATACATAATGTTATTGAATATAGGGCAGACAAAAGTACGGTAGAAAGGAATGATTTATTATGAACTCACAGGAAAAATATATAATTCAGCGAAAAACACAAGTGAAATATAATTTTTACAGAATAGGCACAGGCTTGAAAGAAATCGTATCAAAAAGATATGCAAAAATAATTATAGCTATATATTTTATTGCCGTTATATTGGCAGGTTTTTATATCTTAGGCAGGAGCAATCAGAATATGGATATATTTGATGTTATCTATATGGGTTCGTTAAGGTTACTATATCCACCGCTTGTAATCATTACAGGTGCATTTATACTTATGCGTCTTGGCACACCGATTGGAGCAACAACTACAAACGAAAATTTATGGCGAATTGGTTTGACAAATCACGCCGGGGAAGCTCCGCTGTTATTGCGGAAACACAAAGAACCCAACAGCGAAATTACGATAATGGAATTTGTTCCGAACGGCATACCACGCACCGAATGGGAAGATAAACAAGACAAGATTGAAACAGCATTAGACATATATATTATAAAAATTGAAGAAGGCAAAAACAAAAAACGCTTGATTTTACATACGGTTACAGGGGATTGTAAATTGCCTAAGTTTATGTATTGGCAGGAAAAATATCTGAGCAATAACGATTTTAAACTTGTTTTAGGTCAAAGTATGCTTGGTAAAATCACTGTTAATCTTGCGAAAATACCGCATATTCTGCTTGGCGGTTCGACAGGCTCGGGCAAAAGTGTTTTGCTTAAGCTTCTGATTATGCAGTGTGTGAAAAAAGATGCGGACGTTTATATAGCCGATTTTAAAGGCGGTGTGGATTTCTCACCTGTATGGCATACAAAATGCAAAATCATAATTGATGAAAACAATCTTTTAAATATTTTAACAGAAATTGTTGACGAATTAGAAAACAGAAAAACGCTTCTTCGTGAAAGCGGCTGTGCCAATATCGGCGAGTATAACGAACGCTATGGAAAACAACTTAAAAGAATAATA
>CATJNN010000081.1 GCA_949742185.1 uncultured Clostridia bacterium
AGTATATTTTTGTCGCGTAAAAAACCAAATAAAACTTTTAGTATAACGATAAGAGGTATTTTATGTTCTGACAGACGCTTCATTCGGATATGCTCAAATCAAATCAACGCTTGACTATATACCGCTGTAAATGATAAAATATTTTAAAAGGAGGCGTTAACTTGAAAATTGAGATTATTGAAAATTATCATACAAACGAAAACACATACCTTGCGCATAACGGCGAGGAGGCTTTCGTGATAGATCCCGGAAGCCCTGCGGAAGAAATAATGTCTGCAGCCGATAGCGCGGGCGTTCGTATAACGCATATTCTGCTTACGCATTGCCACTACGACCATATAGAAGGGCTTGCGGCTCTTCGCGGACGTACCGGAGCGGCGGTGGTTACGGGAAAATACGGAAGCATAAATATAACGGACCCTGTAATTAATTTAACGGCGTCTGTCGGTTCGGGAATAAGCCATGAAAAAGCGGATGTAGTTTTTAACGACGGAGAGGAAAAGGCGCTGGGAGCTTTTAAAATAAAATGCATATATACTCCCGGACATACGAACTGCAGTGTGTGTTATTTATGTGAAAACGCGCTGTTTGCGGGAGACACGCTGTTTTTAAGAAACGTCGGACGCTGGGATTTGCCAACCGGAAGCGAAGAAGCTTTGCGCTCGTCGATACGGGAGAAGCTTTATATCTTGCCCGACGATACTGACGTATATCCCGGACACGGCGACAAAACAAGCATAGGCTACGAAAAGAAATTTAATTTTTATGTGAAGGCTTGATATGATGATACTTATACAAAACGGTCACCGCTGCGAGCGGCAGATGCGTATTTTCGGCAGATTGTTTTTTTCGGACGACGAATATACGCTGATTACCACTCATTTTACTCATGAAAATGATAAAATCAGCGTGTATGCAACGGTTTTGACTGACGACGACGTATATTTTTATGACTACGCGCTTGATTTCCCCAATAACACTGCCGATGCAAGTCTGGTGCGGAAAACATACGACGCCGCGTGCGCGCTTGCATTCTGCAAAGCGGCGCAGAAAATGCGTCCTGTTAGTCTTCCGTGGGGAGTTATGTCAGGAGTGCGTCCGGCAAAGGTTGTGAGACAGTTTTCAGAGAGCGGCTACACAGATTTGCAGATACGCGGCATACTTTCAAAAATATACGGAGCAAGCGAAGAAAAAATAGACCTTGCTTTTGAGGTTGCCAAGCGCGAAAAACTGTTGCTTTCTGAAATTGAAGAGAATACGGTAAGTCTGTATATAGGTATTCCGTTTTGTCCGACGCGGTGTCTTTATTGTTCGTTCGTGTCAACCGATGTGCGCGTTAGCGGAAAATACATGGATGAGTTTGTGCGTCTGTTGCTTTTGGAAATTGATAAAACAGCGGAGATAATGAAAAAAATGAACGTTACCGCCGATAATATCTATATAGGAGGCGGCACTCCAACTACGCTGTCGGCTTGTCAGCTTACCATGATATTTGATAAAATCAAAGAGCGGTTTGATATATCCGCGCTGAAAGAATATACCATTGAGGCGGGAAGACCCGATACCATAACGCCCGAACGCCTTTCGTCAGCGCGGAAAGGCGGAGCGAACCGTATTAGTATAAATCCGCAGACTATGAACGACGATACTTTACGCCGAGTGGGGCGCGCGCATTCGTCGGAAATGACAAGGCAGGCTTTTTATATGGCGCGTAACGCGGGTTTTGAGACGATAAATATGGATTTAATTGCAGGATTGCCGGGCGAGACGTCAAAGGATTTTTGTCATAGCTTAGACGAGGTTATAAAGCTAAATCCTGAAAATATAACGGTCCATTCGCTGTGTGTGAAACGCGCGGCAGATTTCAGGCACACCCAGAACGCGCTTGCCGAAAGCGGAGAGATGAATAAAATGCTGAATTATGCATATAAAATAATGCGGCAGACGGAGCGTTTTCCGTATTACATGTACCGGCAGAAGAATATGTCCGGAAATCTTGAAAATGTCGGATATGCAAAAGAAGGGCATATGAGCGTGTATAATGTTAATATAATGGAGGAGGTTCAAACTATTATCGCAATGGGCGGCGGCGGTTCGTCCAAGGTGGTTTGCGGAACGCATATAGACAGAGTTTTCAACTTCAAAGACCCTGTGGAATATATCCGGCGTTTTGAGGAAATTTTAGAAAAGAAAAACGAGATTTTGAAGCTTTGGGAGGAAAGGAATAAAAAATGACCTTTACAAGTGAGCTTTTGGGACTAAAAATTAACAATAAGCTTTGCGACGCGCGTTCGGAATATGTAGGTGCGGATAATGTGGAAAGTATAACTCTTGAAAGCGAGGACGGCTATTTTATTTACAGGCGGACTTTATTTTTGGTGCTTACAACAGCGTTTTGCCGTCTCTTTCCCGATTATCGTCTGAAGCTGCATCGTTCTATCAATAAATCTACTTATTGCCGCGTGTATTCAAATGTTCTTTTTGACAGCAGGCACATTTCCCGTATGAGGGCGGAGATGGACAAAATTATTGCTGCGGATATGATAATAAAAGAAAAGGACGGAAAATATACTATAGATACGGAATTTATGGATTTTGGCGGTCCGCTTGCCGCTCATACGGGCGTTTTGCATAAGTATGATATTGCGGAGCGCGAGGGCGGATTTGTGCTGCTGTATCCGAACAACCGCACAAACGGGCTTGTCAGTCCATACAGCAGCAGCGAGCATCTTATGAAAGCGATTGACGAATATTCACTGTGGAGCGATATTTTGAATATAAACGAGGTTTGTGATATAAACCGTATTATTGCAAACGGAAAAAGCTCCGATATGATAAACGTTCAGGAAGCTCTGCATGATAAGAAAATAAGCGAGATTGCAAACCGTATAAAGCTTTTGCAGCCAAATGTTAAGGCAATTTTAATTTCCGGTCCGTCGTCGTCGGGAAAAACCACTTTTTCACGCAAACTGGCGGTTAATCTTCGCGTAAACGGTATGAAACCTGTTAACATATCTCTGGATAACTACTACCATAACCGCGATAAAACGCCCAGGCACGCGGACGGCTCGTATAATTTTGAGGATTTGGAGGCTATAGATTACGAGCTTTTTAACAGCCATCTTGCCGCGCTGATACGCGGCGAAGAGATTGAAGCGCCCGTTTTTGATTTCCAGCTTTCGCGCCGCGCAGACATCGGACACCGAGTTAAGCTTGAAGAGGGCGGGGTCGTTATAATCGAGGGGATTCACGCGCTTAACGAGCGTCTGACATATTCAATCGAGTCAAAAAACAAATTTAAAATTTATTGTTCACCGCTTGCGGATTTAAACATAAGCGATATTTATCCCGTAGCGGCAAGCGACGTGCGGCTTGTGCGGCGTATCGTGAGAGATAATCTTTTCAGAAACAGCGACGCTGAGCGCACGCTTTCCATGTGGAAAAGCGTGCAGGACGGAGAGATAAAAAATGTTTTTAGATATAATGAAACTGCCGACTGTATTTTTAACACAGCCATAATTTATGAATGTTCTGTGTTTAAGCCCTTTATTGAGCCGCTTTTGAATGCTATGACCCAAAACAGCGTATACTATCCGCAGGCGCAGCGGCTTTTTGATTTATTTTCACAATTTGAGCCTATGGACAGCTATTTTGTACCTTCGACGTCGCTTCTGCGCGAATTTATAGGAGGCAGCTCATATCACGGCGCGTAAAGCTTGTTTTTTGAAAAACGGTGTGATATACTTGTTTTAAAAACACCAAGGAGATTAACGTGAAAAATCACGTTAATAGATTTAATTGCCCGTGCGATATTTTCATTTTGCAGGCAAAATGAAAGCGCACATGGGCACAATTTCCATTTAACGCCTTATCCGCCCGCAATAAGGAGGTTAGGATTTTTTCATTACTGTTTGTGGGCAGAAAGGCTATGGAAATTATAATGCATCAGGATGAATTTAATAAGCTGCTTGCCGAATACGACGCGCTTCGCGCCAAAGCCGACGCGCAAAGACGCGCCAGAATTGATGATGCTTATGCGCGCGTTCCGCAGATTAAAGCTATTGACGATGAGATTTATCGTTTGGGTGTGGAGAATATAAGACATATTTTTGAACATCCCGATAAAAAAAATGAATACAATTCAGAGCTGAAAAAAAATATATCCCGTTTGCAAAATGAGCGGCAGAAATTGCTTTTGGCAAATAATATAGCTCCCGATTTTGACAGGCCGGCGTATAAATGCGCGCTTTGCGAGGATACGGGATATGTTGACGGGCAGAAATGCCGCTGCTTTAAGCAAAAAATAATTGACATAAGTTATAAGCAGTCTAACATATCAAATCTTCTGCCGGAGCAGAATTTTAAAACCTTCAATATTGACTTATACAGCGATTTGGTTGCATCCGGCGAAAGGATTTCGCCGTATGATAATATAAAAACAATTTACCACGAATGCGTTAAGTTCTGCGATTATTTCACAGAATCATCTCAGAATATGCTTTTTTACGGAGGCGCCGGGCTTGGGAAAACATTTTTGTCAAGCTGCATTGCCAAGTCTCTTATTGATAAAGGGTATACGGTTGTGTATATGAGCTCCGTGCGTCTGTTCTCTATATACGAGGAATACAAGTTTCGCCTTATTCCCAGCGATGACGCGCGAGCGCAGCTTGACCGCGCGCTTGACGCTGATTTACTCATAATAGACGACCTCGGCACGGAAACAGACAACAAAAACACAAAATCCTATTTTTACGACATACTGGAAACGCGGCTGTTAAACCGAAAAAAAATGGTTATAAGTACAAATCTGACAATGAAGGAGCTTTCGTCAAGATATTCCACGCGCTTTACGTCGCGTATATACGAGCACTTTTTACCGTTACGCTTTTTCGGTGAGGATATACGCGTGAAACGTCTTGCGGACGAATAAATTATTGATATAAAGATAACAATGAATTTTGCCGTCTGCCCTTGAAGACACGCCGTTTTCATGTTATAATTAATACATAAAAACTGTAAATTGGTTGTTGTAAAGGCGGTGCAAATATGGCGGTTCATGTTATAGATGAAGCAAAAAGATGTTTAAACTGTAAAAAGCCCATGTGCAGGCAGGGGTGCCCTATAAATACGCCTATTCCCGATATGATTCACACATTTTTGGAGGGCGATATTAACGGCGCGGGCAAAATGCTGTTTGAGAATAATCCGATGTCGATTATATGCTCGCTTATATGCAATCATGAAAACCAGTGCGAGGGGAACTGCGTCCTCAATCATAAGGGCGCTCCGGTGCATATCAGCAGTATTGAGAATTATGTGTCCGAAAATTATTTTGCTAAGCTTAATTTTCCGGAGATAAAGAAAAACGGTATGCGCGCGGGCATTATAGGTTCGGGACCCGCAGGGATTACCATAGCTGTTTTGCTTGCTCAGCGCGGATACGACATAACTATTTTTGAAGCAAAGGAAAAAATCGGCGGCGTTCTGAGATATGGGATACCGGAGTTTCGTTTGCCGAAGTCGCTTTTAGACCGTTATAAAGAAAAGCTTTTAGCTCTCGGAATAAAAATTCGCCCGAACACGGCGATCGGAACGAGTATAAGCGTGGACGACATGTTCCGCGACGGTTACAGCGCGCTATTTATCGGTACCGGAGTATGGAAGCCGAACACTTTGCATATTCCAGGGGAAACGCTGGGAAACGTGCATTATGCAATAAATTATCTCACAAATCCGGACGTTTACTCGCTTGGCAAAACCGTTAACATTATTGGCGCGGGCAATTCGGCAATGGACGTTGCCAGAACGGCTCTGCGCAAGGGAGCGGAGAAAGTTACAGTTTTCTCAAGAAGCGACCATATTGCCGCAAGCAAGCACGAGGAGGACTATGCGCGCATTGAGGGGGCGCAGTTTGTGGTTCATGTTGAGCCTGTGAAAATTGTTGACGAGGGTGTTGTTTTTGTTGAGCTTGAATGTGACGGACAAGGCAACCTGTTTCCCATTAAAGATACTGAACAGCTTTATCCGGCAGACTCAACCATAATTGCTATAAGTCAGGGACCGAGAGACCGTATTATATCGACAACAAGCGGACTTGACGTTAACGAGCACGGTTTACTGGTTACCAACACCTATGGGGAAACTACACGCGAGGGGATTTTTGCAGCGGGTGATGTAGTTCTCGGAGCAAAGACAGTTGTTGAAGCAGTTGCCTATTCAAAAAAAGTTGCGGACGCTATGGATGAATATATGCAGTCGCTGAAAAAGAAACAGAAAAGCGATAAAGAAAAATGAAATGATTACGGCGCGTGAGCGCCGTTTTTTTGTTAACTGCGTTGTGGAGTAACAGTAAAAAAATTGGGATTCAACGGTCCGGATTGTTTTCATTTTTTACCAGTTGGTTAGATTTGATAACTGTTAAAAAAGTATTTGTTATTTAGCAGAGTATATATAGGAATTCATTTCGGGCTGTATGCGTATCGTTAATTGTCGTCTTATAGATATCAGAATAATAAATCATAAAATTATCTTGACACATTTATAAAAAGAGTATAAAATATATATGTATGTTTCAGACTTCTTTAATACGAAAATACATAAATTTCTGTCTAATATTTATAAATGGACATCTGAGAAAAACATAGGAGGTGGTTGGATATCGAACCTATAACAATTATACTCATAATTGTTGCGGCTTTATTGGTTGTTTTAAATATCGTTTCATTTCGCGCCGGGGTGGCATATAGAAAAAAGATTGCCGAAGCGGAGTTTGGTTCGGCTGAGGAAAAGGCGAAAAACATTATAGACGACGCCGTTAAGACGGCAGATGCAAAAAAACGCGAGCTTCTTCTGGAGGCTAAAGAGCAGAACCAAAAGCATAGAGCTGAGCTTGACGCTGAAATTAAGGAAAGAAGAAGCGAGCTTTCAAGACTTGAAAGAAGAAACGAGCAAAAAGAAAGCAATCTCGATAAGAAAACCGAGCAGCTTGAGAAAAAGGATCAGCAGTTAAATCAGAAACTCAAGAGTCTTGAGGAAAAAGAGGAAGAGATAGCGGAGATAAAGCAGCAGCAGATTACAGAGCTTGAAAAAATTTCGGGATATACCCGTGAAGAAGCAAAAAATATTTTGTTTAAAGATATTGAAAGCCAGACGCGTCACGAAGCGGCAATTATGGTTAAGGAGATTGAGCAGCAGGCTAAAGAAAACGCAGAAGAGAAAGCTAAGAGCATTGTTGCTATGTCAATTCAGAAAGTTGCCGCCGACCATGTTGCAGAGACGACGGTATCGGTTGTGAATCTGCCGTCTGACGAGATGAAAGGTCGTATAATCGGGCGCGAGGGCCGCAATATACGAACGCTTGAAACAATGACGGGCGTTGACCTTATTATTGACGACACGCCTGAGGCGGTTATTCTGTCCAGCTTTGACCCGATACGCCGTGAAGTTGCGCGTATTGCGCTTGAAAAGCTTATTGTTGACGGGCGCATTCATCCGGCTCGCATTGAGGAAGCAGTAGAGAAAGCTAAAAAAGAAGTCGAAAACACAATAAAGAGCGAGGGTGAGGCGGCGACCTTTGAAACAGGCGTTCATGGTTTACATCCGGAGCTTATAAAATTGCTCGGCAAAATGCGTTTCCGCACAAGCTATGGGCAAAATGTACTTAAACATTCTATAGAAGTATCGTATCTTGCCGGAGTTATGGCCGGCGAGCTTGGCGCTGACGTGACTCTTGCAAAGCGCGCGGGGCTTCTGCACGACATAGGAAAAGCGGTTGACCATGAAATTGAAGGTTCGCATGTTACCATAGGCGCGGAGCTTGCTAAGAAATATAAAGAGGGACAGGATGTTATCCACGCTATTATGGCGCATCACGGCGACATAGAAGCGCAGACTCTGGAAGCGGCTCTCGTGCAGGCCGCCGACGCAATCAGCGCGGCTCGTCCGGGCGCGCGGCGTGAAAATCTGGAAACGTACATCAAGCGTTTGGAAAAGCTTGAGAATATTGCCAATGAATTTGACGGCGTTGAGAAATCATACGCTATTCAGGCAGGGCGTGAGATTCGGATTATCGTTAAACCGACGGTTGTGGATGATGCGGGCATGGTTATTGTGGCAAAGGATATAGTGAAGCGTATTGAAAGCGAGCTTGAATATCCGGGTCAGATAAAAGTAAGTCTTATCCGCGAAACGCGGGCGGTGGATTATGCAAAATAAGAAATACAGGGCTTTATAAACGCGTTTACAAAACATCAAAACGGCATAGTTTTATACTATGCCGTTTTGATGTTTTAATTACCGCAGATAATTATGGATTACAAGTTTTATA
>CATJNN010000082.1 GCA_949742185.1 uncultured Clostridia bacterium
CTATATTTTTTAACAATAAGCTGTCAGATTGGGGCAATGTCGCTGTGCAAATAATTTCTGTGATAGCTCTGTGTATGGTGTTAGGCTTCATTTTGCCGAAGAATATAGAATATCAGAAAAAAAATAAAAAGAAATCATCACAGCGATCTGATATAATCATGGGAATAGCGCTTATGTTTGCTGTTGCAGTCACCATTTGGGCCGGAGCTTATTTTTTGCATGATAGAAAATATTATTTTATAAGTTTATTAATTATTTTTGAAATTATACTCTCGTTTCTTATATCTTTTGAGGGGAGAAGACCTACTGAACGAGAACTTGTAATCATAGCAGTTTTGTGCGCGCTTGGGACTGCAGGGCGAACTGCCTTTTATATGCTTCCGCAAATAAAACCCGTTGTTGCAATTGTTATTTTATCAGGAGTGTGCTTTGGCGGACAAGTTGGATTTTTGGTCGGCGCGATAACTATGCTTATTTCAAATATATTATTTGGTCAGGGACCGTGGACGCCGTGGCAAATGTTTGCATTAGGGCTTATCGGACTTCTCTCGGGATTACTGTTTGCAGACGGCTTTTTACCGAGAAAAAAAATATGGCTTAGTATATTCGGATTTTTATCGTCAATTATTATATACGGCGGTATTGTGAATACTGCGTCAGTGCTAATGGTGCAGGGAAATCCGACTTTTGGTATGCTAATCAGTGCATATGTAATCGGATTTCCGTTTGATTTGCTTTTGGCTGCGTCAACAGCGGCATTTTTATGGGTTTTAACTGATGTTACTTTATCAAAATTGGACAGAATAAAAGAAAAGTACGGGATTCTTAAATAAGTGGATTGTTAAACCCGTTAAGAAGCATAGATGCATAATTAACATCCACCAGTTCCCAATTAAAGCTATACGGTTTGACGCCTGTTGCATAAATTTGTTTTTCTACTTCTTTATACGTTTCTACAGGGACAGAGGACGTGTAAAACTGTCCGTCTTTTTTATCCTGTACCAAAAATTCAATGCTGTTATTCTCAAGTTTACCGAATTTTACGGTTCGATATGCCGCTCTTTCGGGTTCTTGAGATAATATCATTAGTTTTATAAATTCGATTACTTTATCGTTCATATCGCAGTCGAAAATTAATATTTTTTCAATTAATTCGTTATAATCAGTAACAAAACGTAGATTATAGCCTTTAAAATTATTAAGCTCCTCTGACTGTTTAGATGCTTTTTGCATATGTTCCAGCAAGCGGGCTTTTTCAGCATCCTCCTGGCATGGAGAAAATGAAATCATAAGCTTTTTTTCGCTGTCAGAGTATAAAACAGGAGATGGCATAAGCGCTTGAGCGCCGCAGATATCGCATACAAATATATTAATTTTTCTTTTTAAAATATCTTCTTTTAAATCAGGACTATCATTAGCAGTTATTGCCGTCCAGACAGTTATATCCTGCATCTGTCCGCATTTAGGACATTTTATAGTTTCTTTATTGTGAAAACTCATAATTCTAACCTCCCAAAATAGAAAAAATCAAACAATCTGTGTTAAAATTCATAGGCGGCGTATTAGGGAACATTGTTGACATACGAATTGCATATACGCCTATAAAAAGAATAAATAAAACAGGAAGCTCTATTTTTAAAATCCGCATATTCCCTGTTTTAAATTTCCATATAATCGTTATTAATAAAGCAAACGGCAGACTCCACCATAATGGATGCATATTAAACGCTCTTGCGATATTTCCGCAAAACAAAGATAAATAAGCCCGCGTCATACCACAACTGGGGCAGGGAATACCTATTACATAATATAAAGGACATTTAATAATAAACGCCGCCGCTGTACATATTACGCAGACAATAGTTAAAGATATTGTTTTGTGTATACACTTCATATTAACCTCATTTTATCCACATCAAATAATCCTTGGTCAGTAAGCTTCAGCGACGGAATTACCGGAAGAGACAGGAATGAAAGCATCATTAGTGGCTCTAAATCTTTATTATGACATATGCGCTTTACTGCTTTTTTTATTTCAGCAAATTCATTATATACCTCATTTGCAGATTTATCTGACATGAGTCCTGCAACCGGAAGCGGCATTTTTGCTATAACATTTCCATTTTGAACCACGCTTATGCCTCCGGATTTATCAATCGCGTGAACCGCGCGGAGCATATCATTTTCTGAAGAGCCGATTACTATAATATTATGAGAATCATGTCCGATAGACTGTGCTATAGCACCGTTTACTATGTCAAATCCTTTTACAAACCCTTTTCCTATAGTCCCATGTTTACCGTAACGCTCAATATTAGCGCAAATATTGAGCCGGTCTGAACAGCCAGTATATAATTTTTCGGTAATCAAGGAACCTGCAGTAACTCCAATAACAGGTATATTTTTGTTGAAAGTAAGTTTAAAATCCTCTTCAGACAAATCAGGTAAAGAAACAGTGTTTATAACATTTATGTTGCTGCATCCTTTAGCGTGAAGTAAACATTCTCCGTTTTCCGCCGCTAAAATTCCGTTTTTATATACTTGTATGATATTCTCAAATTCTAAATTATCAATCACCAGAATATCCGCGTCGTATCCCGGAGCAATCGCTCCTTTGTTTGATAATCCATAGCATAAAGCGGCGTTATAAGACGACATAATTACCGCATCAATTGGATCAATCCCCAATTTTATCGCTTTTCTCACACAATTTAAAATACTTCCGCGCTCTATTAAATCATCAATATGCACATCGTCTGTACAAAACATTATACGCCGTATGGTGTGTTTATTAACAGCGGGAACAAGCGTTTCAAGATTTTTTGCACCACTGCCCTCGCGAATAAGCACATACATTCCTTTGCTGATTTTTTCGAGCATTTCTTCAACCGTTGAACATTCATGCTCCGTATTAATCCCTGCGGTTATATATGCGCATAAATCTTTTCCTGTAAGCAGGGGCGCATGACCGTCAACTATTTTTGAGCATAATATTTTTTTTAACACTTCGTTATCTGCGTTTATGACGCCGAACGCATTCATCATCTCCCCCAATCCGTAAAAATTTTGAGAGGCGAGTAATTCTTTGGTTTTTTCAGAGTCGATAAAACCGCCGTTATGCTCAGACGGCAATGCCGGAACACAGCTTGGAAGCATATATCGAATATCTATAGGGATTTCTTTTGCATCTTCAAGCATAAATTCTAATCCTTTATCAGTGCACACATTAGCAATTTCATGAGGGTCGGCAATTACCGTCCCCACGCCTTTGGGAGCAGACGCTTCAGCGAAGCGAGAGGGAGTAAGCATGGTAGACTCTATGTGCATATGAGCGTCAATAAATGAAGGAACAACATATTTGTTGTTAACATCAATTTCTTTATCGCCTTTATATTCGCCCAGTCCAATAATTTTCCCATTTGACACAGCAACATCGCATTTCAGTATTCTATGGCAAAAAACATCGACCACCTTAGCGTTTTTTAAAACCAAATCCGCAGAAATACGTCCTGCAGCAGCATTTATTTGTTTTTTTAAAATACCAGTCATATTAATAACCTCCAGTCAACATATATTATACATTATATTTAAAAAAAAGTCGATATAAATAATTTTTAACAGATGGGAAAAATATCTCTGTATAAAAATATTCCAAAAGAAAAAGATAATGATATATAAAAAAGGAGGTATTATAATGCAAAAATTAAGTTTTATTTTATGTATGATATTCTGTATCAGCATAGGAGCATCTTCTGCATATGCGGAAGATGGGTTTGACGAGCCGGTATTAGATGTGTTTGAAGAGTATGCGGTGACGGACTCAGTTTTAATTCAATGTGAGAATTTCTCAATAACAGTTAAAGCAAACAAGCCGTATTCGGATAAGCTGCGATATACATCTAATCAGACCGACATTAGCTTTGAGATAGAAACAGCGCCCAAAAAAGGTAAGGTGGAGATAACAGGTACAGAAGGAGAATTTGTATACACACCGTTTGAAGACCAAACGGGCACAGATGTTTTTAAATTCCGTATATCATCGGGAACAGAACAAAGCAATATAGCGACATGTTCTGTCACTATATTGCAAGACACGCAGTCAACGCCTACACCCGAGCCGGAACCTGTAGGTTTTTTGTATGAAGACATGACTAATCACTGGGCGAATTATGCCGCTGTTAAAATGGTGGAAAATAATATCATAAAAGGCGAGCGTATAGGTTCAAAATACTATTTTTATCCCGACAGATTATTAACGCGAATTGATGTTATACAGTATTTGATTGCTGCTTTAGGCGCGGAGAACACTCAGATCGACGGTGATAATACACATATATTTACTGATAGTGTAAACTATCCGGAATATATGAACAAAGCGGCTTATATAGCATACAAACTTGGAATTATTGAGGGTGAAAGATACGGGGAAGAGCTTTATCTAAACCCATATAAGAATATTACACGCGTAGAGATGATGAAAATGCTTGACAAAGCTATGAATCCTAAAACAAGAAGCGATATAGAACTATCATTTATTGATAAACATCTTATACCGGACTGGGCTGTTCAGTATGTGAAAAATATGGTGGGATACGGTATTGTTCAGGGGGATGAAAATAATGCTTTAAAACCAATGGAAGATGTCAGCAAGGCTGCAACAGTAGAGATGATGTATAAAATGATGAAATATAATTCGGAAAACAAAACACAAAGCGCATCAGCTCGTATAAAAAATAATATTTATAACACATTAATGGTGTAAATCCTTAGTTTGGAGATGATAAAATGTCAAAACGATTAGGCGCACAAACAGTAAAATTTTCCTGCCCTCCAATAATTATTCAAACAGCGTCTATTGTAGGAACGAAAGAGGGAGAAGGACCGCTTGCAAAAGATTTTGACAAAGTTTTGGAAGATGATAAGTGCGGAGCACCGTCATGGGAGCAGGCTGAGAGCATGCTTCAGCAAAATGTAGCGTCATTGGTTCTTGATAAAGCGCAGCTGTCCGCAAATCAAATTAATTATGTATTTTCAGGAGATTTACAAAATCAATGTATCAGCGCACATTATGGTCTCAGATCGCTTAATATTCCGTTTTTCGGTATATATGGAGCATGCTCTACTATGACTGAAAGTTTGTCGTTAGCGGCTATGATAACAGATGGAGGATTCTCAGATTATACTATGTGCATAACCTCAAGTCATTTTTGCTCTGCGGAAAAACAATTTCGATTTCCGCTTGAGTATGGCGGACAACGCGCGCCGTCAGCGCAATGGACAGTTACAGGGACCGGCGGCGCTATTGTTGCCAGAGAGGGGACCGGACCGTGTATAACTCATGTGACTACCGGAAAAATTGTTGATATGGGGATAACAGATATAAATAATATGGGCGGCGCTATGGCGCCTGCCGCGGCAGACACGCTGACGGCACATTTTAAAGATACGGGGCGCAGTCCGGAGGATTATGATTTGATTTTAACAGGAGATTTAGGCGTTATAGGTTCAGATTTGCTCACAGATTTGGTAAACAGGGACGGGTACAATATATACCATAATCATAATGATTGTGGTAAAATGATTTTTGATATAAAAAATCAGGATGTTCATGCGGGAGGAAGCGGATGCGGCTGTTGCGGAAGTGTATTTTGCGGACCTGTTTATAAAAAGCTTAAAAAAGGCGAGTTAAAAAATATTTTGGTTATGGCAACAGGCGCATTGATGAATCCTGCCATTCTTCAGCAAGGCGAGTCAATTCCATGTATTGCTCATGCTGTCGCAATATCATTAAAGGAGGCGTAAGGCATGGACTATTTAAAAGCATTTATCGTGGGCGGGTTAATTTGTGTTGTTGGTCAAATATTAATTGATAAAACTAAATTGACTCCGGCAAGAATACTTGTTACATTCGTTGTTGCAGGAGTATTTCTTCAGCTTATAGGCGTATATCAGTATATTGTGGATTTTGCCGGCGCAGGCGCAACCATACCTCTCACAGGATTTGGATATTCGCTTGCAAAAGGAGCATATCAGGGCGTTATGGAACATGGTGGGATAGGAATATTCACGGGAGGACTTACTGCAACGGCAGGAGGTATCGCCGCCGCTATTGTTTTTGGATGTCTGATAGCAATTATTTTTTCATCAAAACCCAAGAAATAGATTTACAATAAAATCCCCTAATATATAGGGGATTTTATTGTTGTATAACTTGCATTTTATATGCAGTGCATGATATAATAACTAAAAGATTTTAATAATATTTATTGCGGAGGAAAAAATGAATTCTGCACAGGAAAGAATAATTGAATTAACACAGCAGCTAAATTATCACAGTCAAAAATATTATGTTGAGGACGCGCCCGAAATTTCTGACTACGAATATGACGCCTTGCTGCGTGAGCTTGAGAATTTAGAGACTGAATATCCGGAATATAAGAGATTTGACTCTCCTACACAGCGTGTTGGAGGAACGCCGGTTGATAAATTTGATACGGTAGTTCATGACGTGCCCATGGAAAGTCTTCAGGACGCATTTGATGAAAGTGAAATTGAAGATTTTGATAAACGAGTACAGAATGTGGTGGGGAAAGTTAAGTATGTTGTGGAACATAAGATTGACGGACTCTCTGTGTCGCTTGAATATCGTAACGGACGCTTTGTACGCGGTTCAACGCGCGGAGACGGAACTTTAGGCGAGGATGTGACTCAAAATCTTAAGACAATAAAATCAATACCTATGCTTTTATCTGAGCAGGTGGAATATCTGGAGGTTAGAGGCGAGGTATTCATGGCAAAAGATACTTTTATAAAACTAAATATAATGCGTGAGGCGCAAGAGGAACCGCCATTTGCGAATCCTCGCAATGCGGCGGCAGGCTCTTTGAGGCAGCTTGACCCTAAAATTGCAGCCGAAAGAAAGCTTGATATTTTTGTTTTTAATATTCAACAGATTGAAGGAAAACAAATAAAATCACACTTGGAGGCGTTAAATTATTTAAAACATCTGGGATTTAAAGTTATTCCAAATAATACGCTCTATCCAGATATAAAATCGGCATATAATCGTGTGCTTGATATTGGCGAGGAACGTGGTGATTTATATTTTGATATTGACGGAGCAGTTATAAAGGTTAATGATTTTGCGTTTCGTCACCAGCTTGGTTCAACGTCTAAATTTCCACGATGGGCTATAGCCTATAAGTTCCCAGCTGAACGTCAGAAGACCATAGTTGAGGATATTATCGTTCAGGTGGGAAGAACAGGGGCGTTAACTCCTCTTGCAGTATTATCACCCGTGCGTATCGCAGGGTCTACAGTTTCGCGCGCTACGCTTCATAACGTTGATTATATAAATGAAAAGGATATTCGTATAGGCGATACTGTAATAATTCAAAAAGCCGGCGATATAATTCCGGAGGTTGTTGGAGTAGACAAGTCTTTGCGATCTGGAAATGAACAAAATTTTACTATGCCTGAACATTGTCTGGAATGCGGAGCGTTGGTTGTGCGTGAAGAAGGCGAAGCGGCGTATAGATGTACCGGCGTAAATTGTCCTGCTCAGCGTCTAAGACATATTATTCATTTTGTGTCAAGAAACGCAATGGATATTGATGGCCTTGGATCGTCTATAATTGAACAAATGCTTGACCGTAATCTAATTGAAACTGCCGCAGATCTTTATTATCTGAATGCAGAGCAGATTGCCGAGATGGATAAAATGGGAGAGAAATCGGCAAATAATTTATTGAATGCATTAGAACGCTCAAAAAGCAACTCATTATATCGTCTTATTAACGCTTTTGGTATACGTCATATAGGTGAAAAAGCTTCAAAAATTCTGGCAAAAGAATATAAAACGCTTGATAATTTGCGCAGTGCATTGGCAGAAGAACTTGTGCTGATAGATGATATTGGTGAAATTATGGCGCAGGAAATAGTAGGTTTTTTTGCTGAACCACAGAACATTGCTTTCATAGAAAAGTTAAAAAAAGCTGGCGTAAATTGCATTGATGTAGAAAGCGATGAAACTGCAGAGCTTATTTTTGCAGGGACGACGTTTGTTTTAACAGGAACTCTCACAAAATATACAAGAGCTGATGCAACAGAAATTATTGAGAATCTAGGAGGAAGAACATCGTCCAGCGTATCTAAAAAAACAACATATGTTCTAGCTGGGAAAGAGGCGGGAAGTAAGCTTGATAAAGCAAATAAGCTGGGCGTACGCGTAATATCTGAAGATGAGTTTGAAAAGCTGATTAAAGGAGAAATATTATGATTGAAAACTTATCTATGCAAATAACCGAAGAACTTATTGAAATACGCCGCGACCTGCATAGAATACCTGAATTAGAATTTGAGTTATATAAAACTTCGTCTTATATTCAACAGAAGTTGCGTGAATATGGAATTGAATTTGAAATAATTAGAGAGACTGCAATAACAGGTGTGATTTATGGAAAAAAACAAGGCAAGACTATACTGTTGAGAGCTGATATGGACGCTTTGCCAATCGAGGAAAAAACAAATATTTCGTTTGCCTCGATACATAAGGGATTTATGCATGCATGCGGTCACGACATTCATATGACATGCTTGATTGGAGCTCTTAAGATTCTTAATGATATTAAAGACAAGCTTACAGGTAATGTTCGTTTTGTTTTTCAGCCCGCAGAAGAAGGGGAGGGAGGAGCGCAAATAATGATAGATTCCGGAATAATGGAAAATCCTCATGTAGATGCTGCTTTTGCTCTTCACGTTGAACCATTTGAAGCAACCGGAAATATTCAAATCAAACATGGCGCGATTATGGCCAGTCCTGATAATTTTGAGTTTACTGTATATGGAAAGGGAGGGCATGGCGCATATCCTAATAAATGTATTGACCCTATATTAACTGCTTGTATGATTGTTAATGCGATGCAATCAGCATTATCCCGCAGTATAAATCCGATGGAGCCGTATGCTGTATCGGTATGTAATTTCAATGCAGGTACATATCCAAATATTATTCCAGACATAGCGCATGTCGAAGGAACTGCTCGTTCATTTAGTCTGCATATGCGCGACCAGCTTGCGGCAGTGCTGAAAAAGACTGCATATGCAATAGCAGAAAGCATGGGCGCATCATGCGATTTTAGATTTATTCCGTTATATCCGCCATTAATAAATAATTGCGATATGAATGAAATTGTTAAAGCAGCCGCAAAAAAGATGAAAAATGTAAATGAAGTTATTGAGCTTAATGAGGCTTCAATGGCGGGAGATGATTTTTCATATTTTTCACAGCTTGTCCCAGCTTCATATTTTAAATTAGGTGTCGGCAATGATAATCCGGATATGAATAAACCGCTTCATAGCGCTCAGTTTATGGTGAATGAAAAAGCGCTGCCTATTGGAGCGTCTATATTAGCGCAAATAGCCTTTGA
>CATJNN010000083.1 GCA_949742185.1 uncultured Clostridia bacterium
TATTAATTTGATAAACTGTATTATTCCACAGTTTTATTTTTACCGATGCATATTGGTCTCATATTTTTCAAATCCCACATATATACGCTAATTTCATCACCGGTCTGATATGTTAAACCCTGAGACGTCACTGTCGGCGCAGCATCACATATTTCAACCGCACTGTTATTAACCGCAAAAATCACTTTCATTCCTTTTGCCGCATCAGAATTTGTTATTGTTGCACGCATAGAGCCGTCAGATTGACTAAACGTATCAATTCTCGGCGGTCCCATCACCTTAACCCGACAAACAGCAATCACATTACTTCCGTCTGACGCTTTGGCTGTTATTGTAGCAGTTCCCTCTCCGACTGCCGTAACTTTACCGTCGCTGTCAACTCTGATAACCGCGTCGCTGCTGACAGACCATGTCAAATTTTTATTAAGCGCATAATCCGGTGTTATAATCGGCTCCAAATTTTCAACATCGCCAATATTAAGTATCATACTTTTCTTCATAGAAATTTTCTCAACAAGAACATTATATTTCTCCGGTATATTTTCAGTTCTTGCCCGGGTATCAGGCGTTTGCACATACGCCGCGTCTTGACGCGCGTCGTATTCATCATTATTCTCACTGACATAATAGCCTATATGCGGAGGCTGGTTAT
This sequence comes from uncultured Clostridia bacterium, assembly GCA_949742185.1. Classification (GTDB taxonomy): domain Bacteria; phylum Bacillota; class Clostridia; order UBA1381; family UBA1381; genus CATJNN01. Next base: position 653 of record CATJNN010000083.1, read on the forward strand.
ACGCACTCATCTCAGTCGAAACCTGCATCCTGTAATTATAATCATGCATTAATGTATACAACTTATGTTCTGTAGGAATTATTGTCGTATATACTCGAAGATTTGTATAATCACTCGTAGGATAAACTATTTCCTCACGCCAGTCTCCAAATAAATCCGCCTGCAGCGCAGGTACATTTTTAGTGCCGTTTACAGCCTTGCAGCCGCTTGCCGTGAAAATATTCACAAACGGCGTTCTTCCGCCCTGATATTTAGAAATATTTATTCCGTCAAGTAATTCATCATATAAATCACCGTCCCAAAAAATACGGAAATTCATTCCCATACCACTTCTCACACTAAAATTACTAAAATCCGAACCTCCGTTACACACATATTGCCCGACTCCTGATGCTCCCGTAATTTGATAATATCCTACCGCCCCAACATTTGCCATAATTCCTCTGCCGGTGTCCTTTCCGCCGTCCCAATGTCCCAGTTCTGTTCCTGTTGCAGCGTCGAACACCGTCAAGCCAAAAGGAGATTCTTCATGCGCCGTTAAAAATTCCAGTCCGTCATGAGTAGGGTCGTAATCTGCAAGATGCGAGGCATCCCCGTGTCCTTTACCTGAGCACCAAAGCGGCGTCAAGTCATTGTCAAGAGCAAGCGCGCCGGCTAAAATTTCATCCTTACCATCTCCGTCAACATCGCCCGGAACTATATTATGATTCCCCTGACCTATGTATTTTTCATTGCCCTCCTGATAACCATGCTTCGCTCCGCTGTAAGTATCAAAGCTTGCCGTAAGCGATAGCTGCTTTCCGTCAAACGCTAATGCGTTTACGGCTGTTCTTCCAGGACCCACATCCTTTCCGCCATAATAACCGCGCCATGTAACAACATTTGGCTTCATACCGTCAAGATATGCAACCGTCATCAAAAATCTGTCACAGCGATTGCCGTATTTGTCTCCCCACGCGCGTCCTGCCGGACTGTTTAATGTGTTGTCTTCATCGTCACCTCGTAATGCAGGATATTCAATAGTATCAACAGCTTCTCCTGTCTCCCCGTTAAATACGGTAAAAAACTCAGGTCCTTGCAAAACCCGGCTGTCAGAATTACTATAATCCAAATTATTATCCGTATCTTTTACATTTACATCGCCGCTCGCTTCAGAAACATATTTTCCTTTTCCATCAAGCGTCCCCGGAGCCGTTTTACAACAAAACTCCGCTTTACCATCACCGTCCAAATCATAAACGGCAAACTGATTATAATGCTCTCCCGAACGCATATTTTTTCCTAACGACACCCTCCACATTTTTTCAGAAAATTGCTCATCGCCGTTAAACTTTATTTTATATGCATCAAAATAAACTATTCCCGTTGGCTCAAATCCCTCTCCATTATCCTGCGGATTACAATCCCAACGCAAAATAAGTTCATACTCCCCATCTCCGTCTAAATCGCCGCAGGAAGCATCAGTCGCCGCATATTCGCGTACTGTTTCTTCACCATTAATATTTAAATCCGCCGCTTCAGGACGGTCAATAGGAATATCAAAATATTGATTTTCCATTGGTTTTACAGTATTACTGTCATTTTGTTCTGTTCCGCTGTACACAGCTCTTACTGTGTATAAATCGTCTTTCGTTCCCTGGGCATCGGTATAATTGGTCGCGTCAAATTCATAAGCTATCTTCATACCGTTTCTATAAATATTAAATTTTGTATTATAGTTTTCTGTCCCCAGAAGCCGCCATGACAAGAATACGCCATCGCCTGTCTGCACAGCCACAAGTCCGCGCCCAAGCTCCTCCATCATCCGCGCTGAACGGTATGGCTCACTGTCCTGAGCAATCGCCGCAGAAACATAAAAGTTAACTGCAATACATAACACCGCTGTTAACGCAATTAATTTTTTTATCATATACACATCTCGCTTTCCGGATTTTCCGGTCTTATTTCAGTTTATATGCAATATCATTCCAAAAAAGCTCTTTCTCAAACTCCCGAATTTTTATATCAGCATTTATATGCACGAACTCAATATCCATCATTTTTGCCCAATCGTGCATCTGCTCAGCCGTAAGGTCATAGCTTAAAACGCTGTGATGCGCGCCTCCCGCCATAATCCATGCCTCTGCCGAGGTCTGCAAATCCGGAAGCGGCTTCCACATAACTCCCGCCACAGGCAAATTCGGCATCTTATGAAGCGGATTGCACGCCTTAACATCATTTACAATAAGCCTCAGCCTGCCGCCAATATCAACAAGCGATACAACAATAGCGTCTCCGTCCTTGCTGTCAAACACCAGTCTTGCCGGCGGATTTCTATCTCCTATTCCAAGCGGATGCACCTCAATTTTTATATCTCCCTCCGCAACCGTCGGACATACCTCAAGCATATGCGCTCCAAGAATATGTTCGTTATCTTTTTCAAGATGATATGTGTAATCTTCCATAAATGCCGTGCCGCCGCTTTGTCCCTCAGTCATTGCTTTCATAATACGACACATAGCCGCAACTTTCCAGTCGCCCTCGCCGCCAAAACCACAACCTTTACGAATCATATCCTGCGCTGCAAGTCCCGGAAGCTGTTCCATTCCCCACAAATCCTCAAAGTTAGTCGTAAACGCGCTATAGCCGTTATCTTTAAATATTTTTTCCAGTCCCAGCTGAATTTTTGCCTGATAGCGTACCGCATCAACATCCTTGGTATTCATTTGATAAACTTTAGCATACTCATTCATCTGAGCGTCAATCTGAGAGTCTGCAATTTTATCCATTGCATCCACAAGGTCACCTATGCCGCGGTATTCAATGTCCCAACCAAGTTTTATTTCCGCCTCAACCTTATCGCCCTCAGTAACCGCAACCTGACGCATATTATCTCCAAAACGCACCATTTTAAGTTTTTGACTTACCGCATATCCTGCCGCCGCGCGCATCCAATCTGCGATTTTCTGCCGAGGCTTATCGTCCTCCCAATATCCTACCACAATTTTAGGCTGTTTGCGCAGTCTTGCCGTAATAAAACCATGCTCTCTGTCTCCGTGCGCTGACTGATTAAGATTCATAAAATCCATATCAATCTCATTCCATGGTATATCACGATTAAACTGTGTGTGGAAATGAAGATATGGCTTTGTATAATTTTTCAATCCGTTAATCCACATTTTAGACGGGCTGAACGTATGCATCCAGACAATCACGCCCGCACATTTATCGTTATACTGAGCTTCTTTAAAAACTGCCGTAATCTCCGCTGGAGTTTTCACTATTGGCTTAAGCGCTATCCTGCAAGGCATCTTCCCGCAGGCGTTAATTCCTTCCGCTATAACCCGAGAATCCCGTTCCACCTGCTGAAGCGTCTCCGTACCGTATAAATGCTGGCTTCCTGTAATAAACCAAAACTCATACTCTTTTATACTATTCATATTTCTCTCTCCCCTTAAAAATATCAATATACATGAATTATACATTAACGCTTCTGCTTTTTCAATAGATTTTTCAGACATTTTTTATCGCATTGTTAGTTTTTTCTCACACCCGAAAAGCATACGGAATATATTGAATATAGTCACAGCTATAATGTTTGCTGCGAAATTTTCGTAAAACAATTTATAAATAAAAGGAGAGAAATGTATGAAACCGTTAAATGAAATATCAATCGGACAGCATGTTCGGGTTTCCAACGTAACTTCAACCGGAACAATGCGCCGCAGACTACAAGATTTAGGCGTTATTGAAGGCACCCATATCGAATGTCTGCAAAAAAGCCCTAAAGGCGACCCTATTGCGTATTTAATACGCGGAGCCGCTATCGCTCTGCGAAATGAAGACGCTAATAATATAATCTGCGAAAGTATATAGGAGGTGTTAATATGCAGCGGCATATTGCGCTTGCCGGCAATCCCAATGTCGGAAAAAGCACTGTTTTCAACACATTAACAGGCTTAAATCAACATACGGGCAACTGGCCCGGAAAAACTGTGGAAAACGCTCAGGGACACCATTCCCGCAACGGAGACGACTACGTTATAGTCGATTTGCCGGGTACATATTCGCTTATGCCGCATTCCGCTGAAGAAGAGGTTGCCCGCGACTATATATGTTTCGGCGGCGCAGACGCGGTAATTGTCGTGTGCGACGCAGTGTGTCTTGAAAGAAATATGAATCTTGTTTTACAGACGCTTGAAATCACTCCAAATGTTGTGGTTTGCGTAAATTTAATGGACGAGGCGGAAAAGAAAAATATTACCGTTGATACAGATAAGCTTTCATCGCTCCTCGGCGTGCCTGTTGTGGGAATGTGCGCCCGTGCCGGAATCGGCTTTGACAAACTTATGGACGCTGTAGACAGTGTACTTTTGGCATCGCCCGGCGCTAAAATCTTTCCGTATCTCACCCCTATTGAACAGTCTGTGACACAAGTGACAAATATGA
>CATJNN010000084.1 GCA_949742185.1 uncultured Clostridia bacterium
AGGTTCGAGTCCTTGTACCCCTGCCAAAGCCGCATAAAATCAAGGTTTTATGCGGTTTTTTTGTTGCAAAAAATATATAGTTCTTATAGTATACATTATCGGTACCGATAATGCAGTCTCCGCCGCGGCGCAAACACCTGTGACAAATACACCGAATATTGACGGAAAAACTTACAAGCGTCTGCAGGTTGGACAGTCTTTTGACGCTGTTGAATTTTTCAGAAATTTGTCCGGTTTGCCAAACGGGAATGTAACGGACATTGAAGTATACAATGCTTCCGCTGAAAATCCTATATATCATACAGCGCGGGTTCAGGGCAATATGATTGTCGGGACACATTGGGGCAAAACTCCGGTGACCGCAAACGTTGACGGCAAGTTTTATGTGTTCCATCTTGAAGTGCGTCCCGCAGGGGCGGTTGCTATGCCGATGGTAGCAACAGGAAGCACCTGTGTGCATGCATTAAAATCTGATGGTACTGTTTGGACTTGGGGAAATGGATATACATCTGCACAAAAAGTTAGTATTGATAATGTTATTCAACTGTTATCAGTAGTTAATCACATATATGCGTTGAAAAATAATGGGCTAGTTTATTCAATTGATTCAAATACAGTATTATCGGGAATCAATGGTGTAGTTTCTTTGGCCGTAAATTCATGTTATAATCCTATGTTTATACGTAATAATGGAAGAGCAAAATTATATTCAGCAAATAAATTTTATGATATAAAAGAAAATAGAACAACTCATCTTGAAAACATAGTATCAATTGCTTCGCATAATGGATGGCCGTTGGTTTTAACTTCTGATGGAGCAGTATATATAACATCAGAAAATAGTGCGACTCGGATGTTAAAAGGTGAGACTCCGTCTGAATCAGCATATGTTGAAAAAGCTGTAATGATATTAGCGTCTAAATGTGACAATGCGACTAACAGACTGGTAGTACTTAATGACGGAAAAGGCTATGGATATGGTACTGTTTATAGTGGTGTTCCGGGTTGGGGTTCAGCTTCTTCGCAAAAAGAGCCTACACTAATGAGTGTAAGCGCACAAAATCCAACAAAAAAAATTATAGCTATGGCAGAAACGTCTGTATATAGTTATAATGCAAGTACAGTACTTGCTACAGTACTTGATGATGGAACCACATGGACAATAGGATATGGTAATTATGGTGCGTGCGGAGATGGAAGTACTGCTCATAATATCACTGCTGAAAAAACAACTGCAAAAGGTTTTGAATTAATGCAGATTAGCGGGGCGAAATATAACGCTAATATATTTTGTGGAGTCAAAGAAGATGGAAGCGTCTGGGCTTGGGGAAATAATAACAGAGGTCAGATAGGCAACGGAGAAACCGGAGCGGATGTTCCAAGTCCGTCACAAGTAACAGATTTAACGATTGTGTCTGACGGATGGAATTCTCATCTTAAAATATCAACAGCGATACTAAAACGAAATAATGTTAATGATAATGTAAAATTATATGATGATAATATTATACTTTCAGACGGCTCTGCTATAACTGCTATACAAATTAATGATACCCTTACCGTTCCTCCTTCATCGATATTAGGTTATGATTCCACAGGAAAAAATGGTATGTTAAAGTTAATAGAAGTTGATAAAGAAAGTCTTATTTACACTCCTACAGGAATAAAGTTCAGCTCATATAATTCAGAAATTGCGGAGGTTAATGAGTACACGGGAGTTGTAACGCCAAAAAAGCCAGGTATAACATATATAATTGCAAAAGACGACAAGGGAAGTATTGGAGCGTTTAGATTAAATGTATTGCCGCAAAATGAAAGCTTTATAGCGTACCCGCAAATAGTAGCCGGTGCGGGTGTTACATATGCGCTTAAAGCAGATGGAACGGTCTGGGCATGGGGCGATAATACGCATTATTATCTTACTAACAAAAATGGAGTGGTTGTGACTGATATAACTGCCGCCGGCAAGCTTGGCACGGGTACACAATACGGAACAAGCACAGTTCCTGTCCAAGTTATGAAAAATGCCGATACAGCACTTGATGGAATTATTGAAATCACCGGAGCCAAGGGAGTGGGTTATGCTTTAGATAAAACAGGTCATGTTTGGGTATGGGGAGAAAGCAGAGTTGGCGCTATGGGCCAGGGAGAGACGACATATGATGAATTTATAACCATTCCGTATCCAACACTCATAAAAAATGAAGATGGAACAGGCTATTTGGGTGATGACAATAAAATTGTTCATATAGCTTCAAGCACATTTTATAATTCAGCTGTAGGCGGAGATTATGGTGGTACATATGCGCTCAACGAAAAAGGCGAGATTTTTGTTTGGGGTGCTTATATGCCGCCAGATTCTAATAGTGTAAATAACATAGAAGTCTTTAATAAGATGTATAAGAATGTAAGTCTTCCTGTTAATCTGAGTCAAATATATCCGGGACTGAAAAACGTGAAAAATATAATTAAAGAAACAGAAGCAAATACAGGCACCGTGCTTAAAAATGACGGTACAATATATCGTTGGGGCAAGAATGGAAATGCTTTGGGTTGGACAGGAGTTCAGAATAATTTTTATACTAAATCACTTCATCATGTTCCGGTCTACGACGAGAACTGGAACGAACAGTATATTATTGCAATAAACTCCTCATATGCGGGTGTTGGTGCATTAGCGGCAAACGGCAAATACTACATGTGGGGACGCAACGACGCATACCAGCTTGGCACGAGCTATACCACTGGTTGGCAGGGCGGAAAATGGGCAGTGGCAAACCCGACAAAAGTGGACGGATTCTCGAAAGACGCGAATGGTGTTAAACCTGTGTTAGGATTGAGTAACGGCACATCGTTTGTACTTATGTCAAACGGACAGGTGAAGACGATGGGCACGGCGGACGATTTGGCTCTCGGTCAGGGTACTTCGGGCGCGGTGAACGGTGTTCCGGGGACAG
>CATJNN010000085.1 GCA_949742185.1 uncultured Clostridia bacterium
ACGCTTGGTACGGGAGTGGGCAGCGGCGTGATAATTGACGGCAAAATATTTCACGGCTTTAACGGCGCGGCGTCGGAACCGGGGCATATAACGCTTGTGAGCGGCGGGAAGCAATGCACCTGCGGGAAAAGGGGCTGTTGGGAGGCGTACGCGTCGGCGACTGCGCTTATAGAGCAGACGGAGGAAGCTATGAGGTTAAATAAGGATAGCCTTATGCATAAAATTGCAGGGCAGGAGGGCAAGATTTCGGGCAGAACTGCTTTTGAAGCGGCAAAACAGGGTGACGGCGCGGCGGAAAACGTTGTGTATAATTATGCGAGATACCTTGCGGACGGACTTGTTAGTATAGAGAATATTTTTCAGCCGGAAATAATTGCAATCGGCGGAGGAATAAGTAAAGAGGGTGATTATTTGTTAACGCCTGTGAGAGACTATGTGAATGACAACGGATTTAATAAATATATGCCAAAAACGCAAATTGTTGCGGCAAAGCTGCTTAATGATGCGGGAATTATAGGCGCGGCGATGCTATCAACAATTTGAAAGGAGGGTAAAAAGTGAAAAAAATTATTTCTGTTATATTGTCTATGGCAGTAATCGCGCCTCAGTGCGTTGCTTTTTCAGCTTCAGCAGCAGAGAATACAGCGGTGTACGATACGGGCGTTACCGATATATTGATATTTGGAGACGACGATTCTGAAAAAGAGCATGGATTGAGCGAAAAAATGAGCGCGGTTGGCGTTGATGATAAAGCCGAGGCGCAATACAGGGACGAGAGCGGAAAATATGCAGGAGGCGGACTGGGCGACGGGCTTACATATCGGCAGATATTAAAACCGTCTGAGGACAAACCGAAAGAAGCGGGTTTTTTACATTTTACATTAAAAGCCGACCCTGCGCGTCAGAATTATATAACGGTTCGTTTGTCCGGAAATCAGTATGGGCGGGGTAATATAATGCTTTATACCGGCGACGGCGATAAATCAAGCTTCGCCCCGTTTGCAGGGCGCGAATATTCTGAGCTTGACAACGGGTATTACAAAGACGGCAACGCTTCAAGGGGCAGATATTATTACGCTACAATGAAAATTCCTCAGCAGATAGTAAAAGCGGATGGAACGGTGGATTTAAGGCTTGTACCCACAGGACGTATTCAGGCTTACGGAGCAAGCGTTTATTCAAACGTTACAGAGGACAGCAAGTATATATATTCTGTTGCTTCTCATACAGAACCGTATTATACGCCGCAGGATGATAAAACCGGTTATGACGCGGTCGGTACGCCTGCAGAGGCACAGAACAAAACCGCCTATGAATATTTGCAAGGCGAGGTTTACGATATGACCGAGAAGGTATTGTCGTGGCAGTGCTTCGGCGAAGAATGGGATAAGAAAAAGACTGAAGAAAGCCTGTTTATGGACGGAGCGGTAATCAGAAATACGCCGGTTGATGCGGCTGATTTTTCGGGCAGCAGCGATGAAATAGCGAGAAGATATTCGCTGGAGACTATAAACCATCAGAACTGGTCAACCATGTCGAACCTTATGATAATAGCTAACGCCTTTATGTTTGATTTTTCAAAGGATTATTATAATAACACAGAAATGCTTGACCGCTACATAAAACTTCTTGATTTTTATCAGAGAGCGCAGGACAGTAAAGGCGGCTGGTGTTATTTTACGTCGGGAGAGGATAAAGGAAAGTGGCTCGGAGTATCGCTTGACGGCACTGGCGAGCGTCTTACGGGCGAATGGTGGCCGCTTTTATCGCTCGGCGTCGACGCAATGATGCAGTCTTTTATACAGCTTAATAATTATATTGTAAACGGCGATAATGAAGAGTTAAAAAAAATATGGAGCGGCTACCTTGACGAGAAAATTGATGGTGATTTGACGGGCGCAAAAAACAGAACAAGACGCAGCTATTATATGGATATGTTCGGCAGGCTGCGCGACCGTCTTGCAAATCCCGAAAGAGGAGTAGGCGACTTTTATGCGCCGACTAACAGAGCGGGAACGGCAAATCAGGATTTCGGATTTGCGTATTCAGCAAACAAGGCTATGGAGCTTTTAGGCGACACGGACGCTTCATATAAACCGAATGACGAGAAGCAGTATACGGACATGATTGCCTATAAATACGGAGAGATGGCTGATGGCGAAAAGTGGTTTTCAGATGAAAACACGCTCGGTCTTGAATATGGAGTGTCCCACGGCGGCTGGGCGGGGGATTACGGACCTCTTCTTATAGAAATTACAAATAAATATGCCGAAAGCGCGCGGTATTTTGACGAGGAAACAAAAAGCCTGTTTGATAAAACCGCTTTAGGCGCGTATGAAAGCGCAAAATATTTCTTTTATACGTCGGTAAATGAAAATGGGAAAAACGTCCTGACGTCCGAGGTGTATGCGTCTGCAAGGAATAACGGCTACGGTCTGAAAATATCATATCCTGTGGCGGGATATACGGCAACGAAGTTAAATTCACAAGGCGCGCTTGCATTTTTGGCGCAGTATATAAGAGATAACAGGGGCTACAGCGATACGCTGCGTTCGGAAATAGAGAGTAAAACGCCGCATGTTTACACAAGAATTGTTGACTCACAGGAAATTTTGAAATATTATAAAGAAGTTGAAAAGCTGGACAAAGCCGGAAAGATTGAACCTTTACCGATGGACGATAAGTCGGAGGACTTTGTGTGGTTTGACCCTGACGCACAGGCTATGGTATTTAAAAACAACGGTGAAAAGGGTTATATAACATTTAACTACCGCCGCAATAGCTGGGAATATAATGATAATACAAGAATTCATCTTATAAGCAGGGATACGGAACGAATTGTTGACGTTAAGGGCAGTCATCAGGGAGATATATACGCATGGCAGGACGGCACGCGCACAAGCGAGTCGGGCGCGCCATATACGCATTACCGTTATGATGGAATTGTCGAAACAAGATACGGCAAGTATATTGCCGCTATAAATCAGTCAAAAAAAGACGAAGCGGTAGGTCAGACAGGAAAGTCATATACGCTTGAGCAGACTTCGGGAGTTACGAAAGCAAGAGATTTAATATCAGGCAAGGTATATGAGGATAAAAACGGAATAAAGGCGGAGGTTTCTCCGCGCGGCGCGGTTCTTCTGGAGATACTTGAAACGGCGGATACAGTCACTGTAGGCGCGGTGTATGAGACGGACGGAAAAATTCTGGACGCGGAAACTAAAACGGTTCTGAGAGGAGACACAGCGACATTTAACGCTCCGATTATCGACGGATATTCTTTGACCGACGGTCAGAAAGCATCAGCGGAGGTGACGGCGGACGGCAATAAAAGCGCGGTGTTTAGCTATAAGAAAAATGACGCGCCGAAGTTTACCGCTCCATACAGAAATGTTGAGGACGCGGGTTGGAAAGTGATGAATTATGGCAGCGCGCAGGGAGAAATTCAAGAAGAGAACGGAAAAATTGCGATAAGCTCCGTATGTCCTGCAGGCGAGGGGAATCTTATGAAAACCTTTGCTTATAAAGAGGCTGCGGGCGATTTTGAAGTTCATATGCGGCTTTTGGGATTTGACTCGACGTCATATGATTCTGATTATTTTGGAATTATGGCAACCGACAGCCTTGATTTATATAACGCGAATTTCTTTGAAGAAAGACATTTCTCAAACAACAATAATATATTGATGGTCACGCACACCGAGGGTCAGGAAAAAAGTACGACAAGCTCATGGGCGGGCGATATGAATGGCAAGAGTGTGCCGATTGACTTTATAATCCGTAGAACAGGCAATGTGATTGAGTATTGGTATAGTCTGGACGAGGGTAAAACTTATGAGCAGACCTCGAAGCCTAAGGTTACGTTAAACGCAGGCGACGTTATGTATGTCGGCTTTTGCATGACGGCGCAGAAAGAAATTAAAAACACAGCATATGTTGAGGATATAACAATTACAGGTGAAATGACGGGCGCAGACATTCAGATAGGCGAGACGGCGGAGCTTGACTTTTCAGTAATTGATAAAGAAAACGACGATATAGATTTTTCATTTGTTTTAGAGCTTCCCGAAGGCGCGGTACGCGATGGGAATAAGATAATATTTATACCTGTGCGCGGTGGTGAATATGTATTTACTGCCGAGGCAAAGGACAAATATCACGAGAAGGCGACGGTTAAGACTGTAAAAGTCAATGTCGCGCCTGTTATATCTCTGAAGCTGGACGGCGTTCATATATCGTCTGACGTATCGCCGTATATTGAAAACAACAGAACTATGGTTCCGATACGCGTTATATCGGAGTCATTGGGCGCAAAAGTTGACTGGAACGGGGGAACAAAAACGGCAACGGTAATAAGCGGGGATAAAAAAATAGAATTAACGGTCGATTCAGAGACAGCGTCAGTAAACGGCGAAAGTGTTATTCTTGATGCTCCTGCTGTAATACATCAAAACAGAACGTTTGTCCCCATAAGATTTGTATCTGAGAACCTTGGCTGCAGAGTGGAGTGGAATCAGGACAGCTATACGGTTGATATAAAAAGGTAATATTATTTCTGTCAGCTTATAATTCAGTTAATGAAAATAATTCGGGGTGTCGAACCCCGAATTATTTTTGCGGTTGCTCCGCAACGCAGTCAATGAAAATAATTCAGTGAGTCGAACTCCGAATTATTTTTGCAGTTTCTTTGCAACGCAATTAATGAAAATAATCTGGGCATTGAACCATAAATTGTTTTTGTTGCTTGCTCTGCAAACGCGGGTTAATAAAAAATCAAGACAGACTATGAGAAAATTAGTCTGTCTTGATTTTTTTGCGTCTGAAAAGCCAGCATTAATATAAAATTTTATCGCTCGCTCAGAGGTTTATATTCTGTTTTCGGCGCGACATTTTTATATGCGGGACGAATAATTTTGCCCGCGTTTATAATTTCTTCAATGCGGTGAGCAGCCCAGCCGGCAATACGCGCGATGGCAAAAATCGGCGTGTACAGTTCAAGCGGCAGGTCTAGCATGCTGTAGACAAAGCCGCTGTAGAAATCCACATTTGCGCTCACGCCTTTATAAATGCGCCGCTCTTTTGCGATGACCTCGGGAGCAAGCCGCTCGACAGCCGCATAAAGTTCGAATTCATCAGTTCTTCCTTTTTCTGTGGCGAGGTTTTTAACAAAGCCTTTAAAAATATTCGCCCGAGGGTCTGACAGAGAATATACCGCATGACCGATACCATATATAAGTCCCGCATGGTCGAACGCCTGCTTGTGCAGGAGGGCGGTTAAGTATTTCTCTATTTCTGCTTCATCTTTCCAGTCTTTTATAGTTTTTTTCATATCCTCAAACATGCGGACAACTTTTATGTTTGCGCCGCCGTGCTTCGGACCTTTAAGAGAACCGAGCGACGCGGCAATAACCGAATATGTGTCCGTTCCGGTTGAAGTCACAACATGCGTTGTGAAGGTGGAGTTGTTTCCTCCGCCGTGTTCTGCATGCAGCACAAGCGCTATGTCAAGAATTCTTGCCTCAAGCTCTGTATATTTGCTGTCAGGACGAAGAATACGAAGAATATTTTCGGCTGTCGACAGCTCTGAGTCGGGAGCATGAATAAATAAGCTTTGTCCGTCGTGGTAGTGTTTATATGCCTGATATCCATATACCGAAAGCACAGGAAACAGCGCGATAAGCTGCAGACATTGCCTGAGAACATTTGGAACGGAAATATCCTCAGCCTTTTCATCATATGCGTAAAGCGTTAACACGCTTCTGGCAAGTGTGTTCATCATGTCGTTGCTTGGAGCTTTCATTATGATATCGCGCACAAAGCTTGTTGGAAGCTGGGTTCTGTATTGCCCTAAAAGCGCGGAGAAATTTTTGAGTTCCTGTTCATTCGGAAGATTTCCGAACAGCAAAAGATATGTAGATTCCTCAAAGCCGAATCGTTTATCTTTAATAAAACCTCCCACAAGCTCTTCAATATCAATACCGTGATAATAAAGCTTACCCTCGCACGGAACATTTTTTCCGTCTACCGTGTCATATGAATGAACATCTCCGATTTCTGTAAGTCCTGTGAGCACGCCTTTTCCGTTTATGTCGCGAAGACCGCGCTTGACATCGTATTTTGTGTATAGAGCAGGGTCTATTCTGTCATTTTTGCAGCATAAATCTGAGAGACGCATAATTTCATTTGTGATTGCCGATATATCTTTGTTTAACATGTGCAACCCCCTTTTATTTTCAAAAAATCAGATACAATAGCATTTATATTATTTTAGCATGCTTTTAAGACTTGCGAATGAACGCAATATGAACAATATGTGAACTCGTTTCTGGCAGACAGAACGGACGAATTGCGTTAATCTTTTATGTGGGTTCAATATCACTGCGTAAGATAAATTTGCCGCTGGTATGTACAAAAAATATAAGAATGCGGGAAAAAAGGATTTTTTGGTGAAAACGGCGTATATATAATATGATAGGATTTTAGGGAGTGATTTATTATGTATGTATTAGGATTGAACGGCAGTCATAAGGATAACGGAAATACGGCGTTTCTGTTAAATGAGATTTTGAAGGAATGTGAAAAGGGAGGAGCGCGGGTTAAGCTTGAGAGCGTGCATAACGCGGTTATGTCGGCAAAAACGCCGTTTTGCGTATCATGCAGTTCGCCGTGTTCGCGCGCGTGTTACAAAGGAACCGCTCTCGAGTTTTTGTTTGATGAAGTGAGTAAAGCTGATGTTGTGATTTTCGGGAGTCCCGTATATTTTGGATCAATGTCCGCTCAGCTTAAAGCGTTTTTTGATAAAACGCGGAATGCGCGCGCAAATAAAGCGTGGCTTGGGAAATATGCGGCGGCAGTGACCTCCGGAGGTTCAAAATACGGCGGACAGGAACGCACAGCAGAGCACATTCACGCGTGCGCTATGGTGTCAGGTATGACGGTTATAGGTAATGGCTCGGAATTAGGAATGGGACATTTCGGTGTGGCGGCGCATAGTCCGGCAAACGAAGACGAATATGCAATTGCGCAGTGCAGAAGCATGGCGAAAAATATTTTATCGCTGAAAATATAGTCTTGCTGAGATATTTACCGTATTCAGGGGAGTTCGATTTAGTTTAATAGTACTTAGCGTTCGCCGGAATATACTTTGTAGTCGCGAAGTAAACGCTGTTAATATAGCTTTTGCTTCGCGGCGGCTTTAATTAAAAAATTATTTGATATACGGAAAGGAGGGGACAAATGCGGTATTCAGATGATTTAATACAGGAGATATGCTCAAGAAACGATATTGTTGAGTATATATCGCGTTATGTGCAGTTAAAACGTTCGGGGCGCGATTATTCGGGGCTTTGTCCCTTTCATAATGAAAAATCGCCGTCGTTTCATGTGAGCGCGGACAAGCAGCTTTTCCATTGTTTCGGCTGCGGTGCGGGAGGAAGTCTTATTCAGTTTGTGATGAGGATGGAAAACCTTGATTTTGTGGAATCGCTGAAGCTTCTTGCAGACCGTGCAGGTATAACGTTGCCTGAAAACAGTAATACTATTGACGATAAGCTTCATGAAGCCCGAACGCGTATACGCGCGATGAACAAAATAGCCGCTCGTTTTTATTACGATATGCTTACAAAAGAAGCGGAGGGCGAAGAGGCGAGACAGTATTTTGCCGAACGCAAAATCTCTCCGAAAACAATCATAGCCTATGGGCTTGGCTATGCGCCTGACCATTTCGACGCACTGCTGTCGAATTTGCGCTTAAAGGGCTATACTGATGAGCAGATTGTTGAGGCGGGACTGGCGGCTGAGAGGAGCGGACGGATATACGACCGTTTCAGAGGACGGGTAATGTTTCCGATTATTGATTTGCGCGGCAATGTGATTGGATTTGGCGGTAGAATTATGAACAATGCTCAGGAGCGCGATGGTTATAAGCCGCCGAAATATCTTAATTCAGCGGAAACGCCGGCGTTTAATAAAGGGAATAATTTGTTTTCGCTGAATTTAGCAAAAAAATCAAATTCGGACAAGCTTATTTTGGTTGAGGGATACATGGATGTTATAACTGTGTATCAGGCGGGAATACCTAATATTGTCGCAACGCTCGGAACTGCACTTACAGAATCGCAGGCAAAGCTGATGAAAAAATACTGCTCGGAAATACTTATATGTTATGACAGCGACGAGGCGGGGCAGAAGGCGGCAATGCGCGCGATTGATATTATAAACTCTGTTGGCGGAAAGTCGAGAGTTATAAAACTGAAAGGAGCTAAAGACCCCGACGAATATATAAAGAAAAACGGAGCGGCTATGTTCAGACAGGCAGTGGAGGCGGCGCGGGCCTACGCTCC
>CATJNN010000086.1 GCA_949742185.1 uncultured Clostridia bacterium
AGAAGGCGTATTTGTATTATTCTCAGATTTCGCCATAGCTGACATTCGGCTAATCATATTTCCGTTGTTGTCATAATTATAGTTAATATTCTCTGTTCCACCTGACGTAACAATACTTTCGCTTATAAGACGGTTATTTGCGTCATATGAAAGGCTGTGCTGATTTCCGTTTCTGTTTATAGCTGAAATATTACTCCATTTGTCATAGGCATAATCAGACTGTTCCATCCCCTTTGTCTCTTTTGTCAAACGCCCAAGAGAATCATATTTATATAAAGTCTTTGTTATTCCTCCATTACCCGTCACGGATTTTAACATTGTGTCGCCCGCTTTGTTATAGGTATACGAAAAATGTTTGAGCATTTGGCTGTTTACCGACATATGAGATACGCCCTGAACCAAGCCCCTGTAATTATATGTGTATGTTTCCTGATTTCCATTCGGATAATTAGCTTCCTCTAAAGTCCCATCCATATAATAAGTATAGCTTATTTTATCCGAACCGCTTGTTATCGAAGCAATATAACTACCGCCCGTGTATTCGTAGCTTGTCTGATTTCCAAAATAGTCTGTAAATTGAGTAAGCTGCTTGTTGCCGTCATAAGAATCATATGTTAATGTCTTACCATTTTGAGTAACTTTCTTTAAAGTTCCGTCTATGTTATATTCATATGATATTATACCAGTATTTCCAACCTGTGTCAACACGCGTCCCACTTTGTCATAGGTGTAGCTGACAGACTGCGAGCCTTTTACGGTTTTTATAAGCTGACCGCGCGCATTATAAGTATTGGTTGCAGTTACACCGTTTTTATCCGTAACCTTAATCGGATTGCCCGCCATATCGTATATGGTTGTTTCGCTCAAGCCCATAGGGTCAGTTGTTTTTATCAGCCGTCCCGCCAAATCATATTCATATTTTGTGATTTGACCGTTATAATTCATGCTTATAACATTTCCCGCATCATTATATTCATATGTCACAACACTCTGAGTTTCACCGCTACCCTGTGTGACAGAATATACGCTTCCGTCAACGTCATACACTGTAACGGTCTTTCGTCCCTCGCCGTCCGTTTCGGTGACAGTGCGGTTAATGTCGTCATATTCAATCGTTGATGTTGTAACTATACGCACGTCAGACGGCATTTGATACCAATCGTCTATGTCTGTATGTTTAAGCAATACAGAAGGATTTGATATGGCTGTCGTTTTAACTAATCTTCCTAAAGCGTCGTAATATTTACAGCTTATTTTATCCTCCTGCGTAATCAGCATAGACATGGAATATTTCTTATCTCCCTCAAGGAAAACATCATAGTATTTTGCGCGTATCGGATTTGGCGTAACGCCGTTAATCGGCGGATATTGCGCGGATATTTGACGTCCGAACGGGTCGTATGAAATAGCCACATTATTGCCCTCTGCGTCAGTTACTTTTGTAGGGCGTGAGAATACATCATATTCCGCTGTCTGAAGCGTGTGATAATCCAACACTCCGAATTTATATTCCTCTACTCTTTGCACCTGCTCTCCTGTATAAAAATATTCTAAATAATATTCATCCTCATTTACAACTCCGATTGATTCTTCAGGGGCATAGCATCTGATATAAATTGCTGTGTTGTCAGGATGTTTTTCCATTGTCAGCCGCCCAAGCGCGTTATATCCGTATGTTGTAGTACCTTTTGTATTGTTTACTGTTAATTGATTACCTGTGTTAAAGTCATATGTATATGTATTTTTTGTAATGATACTGCCTGATGCGTCCTTGGTGAATGCGCTTGCAGGATATAGGCTTTTAGAATCGTATGTATATTCCTCGCACTGAACAACTGTTCCGTTTGCTTTAACAGCGCTTTTTTTAATAAGATTGTGATTTGAGTCATATTCATATAAAACTGTTTTAAACACACTGCTATATGGGCGGTAAACATCATATAAAAATTCCTTAACAACATTTCCCCATGTGTCAACTTTGTACATCATATTATATACTGTCCTACCGGTTTTCTTCACAGTTTCGTTTAAAAGAGAACTATATATATTATTCGAATATTGATATTCCTTTATTTGGTATTCTTCGCCGTCTATTGTTGTAACTTCTTTTATCGGCTGACCGTGTGTATTGTATTCGTATGTGGTTTTCTGCTCAATATAGTTTCCGTTTGAATTGTATTGTCTCACTGTTACATCGGTAGGCTGCGAAAGCATATATTCATATTTCGAATTATGCACCATTTCCTTGCGCAAAATATCTGCATCTCCTTGGCGCACATATGTATTTACCTCATAACTGTTATCTCTTGAATTATTTAAAAACTCAGTAACTAAGTTGTCCGAAGTCACCGATGTTGTCTTTTGTGTCCAATTTTGCAAATTATCATTACTTGTACTATACGAATATTCTTTGCATGGCTTATTATCTATGTTTAAGCTTTTAACTGATACATTATAGCTTCCGAGACCCATTCCATATTTGGGCTTTTCATAAAAACTTTCTGTATATGTGAATGTATAGTCTGGTCCATGTTCCGGTCTAAATCTGCTCGGTACAATATATAAGCCATAGAATAAAGCATAAAACCCACCTCCAATATTACCATGATAAAAGCATATTTCAGAAGTAGTATATTCCAAATCGCAATAGCTTATCTGTGATGCACGGTCATATATGCCAGTGATTACAGGAATGTCATCTGAAATAGAGAGTTTCTCTGCCTTTCCAACCCCGTCAACATGAATCTTGTCTCTGAAATATTCTACGGTAGAAGCATCAGGACGAGTGATAACAACTTTGTTGTCATAATAATCAATATTAATAGTTCTACCCATATCATCATATATTTTTGTAAGGTTTTTTTGGAGTCTGACAGATGATTGTGTTGTTACATTATGTATATTTTCGGGAGTATCGTATTCATAATATATGCTATTTCCATATTTATCGGTCTTTTTATATATGTATTTGTCCTTTATATACTCTGTAGTGCCATTTAAATATTTCACCTCACAGCAAGCCCATACGCCTGTCGAAATAACTTTAATATCATCAAACTCATATTCGCTCTTGGTACTTTTATATTCAATAGGCATTATTCGCCCATCCTCCAGCATAACCTTATCCGAACTGGAGCCTTCTTCAACTATATGAGTAACATTAAAATTCCATCCCGTACCAAATAAATTTCCGTCAACCGATACCCGAAACCCCGGACCAAAATTGGCATCATCCCCTTCTTCCCATTCATAGCGAATTCCCATAGCTTTAGATGAATCGTATGTTGCAGTAAGCGTCATATCAAAACCATTTTTACCCGGAACAGAAACAGGCGTGTGCGTATACACAACATTACCGGTAACATCTCCAATACTAAGTCCACCGTCAAGCGGCTGATAATATTTATTCTCATATTTTTTCTGATTATATAACTCATATGAACTTCCAGTCTGGCTATAAGAAAGCAGCTCAATATTCTGATTATTTTCATCGTTAACAATATAATCGCCAATACAACCCTCGCCTGTTCGCTGATAGTTCAAATATGCTAGTAAAACAGAATAAATAGAGTTTTGTAAAAGAAGCAGACTTTTCATTTCTTCCGATAAATCATCTGTCATATTGACGTCGTTGATACACAGTATATATAGCATATACATATCTTCTATTGAAAACAGTTTATTAGTTTCTAATAAGGCATCTAATTCCTCCGACACAAAAATTTCTGCCATTTTATTTTGCGCAGATATATCTCCAAATCTCTGCTGATACTTGTTATGTAAATATAAAACAGCATTTTCATCTTTCAACAATATATCGCTTAAAAATCTCTTTTGAGCGTAAAAATCATTACAAACCTCGTAATTATTATCCTGGATTACTGTATCAAATTTTACCTGCTTTTTGTCATTAACAAGAGATTTCTCAGCCGGCTGAGCGGGTACGCCTTCATTGGCTTGCGTCTCAGAATCAAATGATATGTCTTTTTTGTCTTCCGCAAATGCAAATATATTGGACATGCATGCCATTAAAATAGAAATCACCAGCGCTAACGATATGATTTTTGCGTCTTTCATTATATTTCCCCCTTAGAATGTTATTATTTTTTTAAATCAATTCTTAAAAATCTATATTTTCTGCTTTGAAAATTATCATATAACTGATATACTTAAAAAATAGCTTGCTTCTCATTTGTATCACTTACTCTGCAATATGTGGTAATATACTTCGTTCCATCGTCTCTTACTGGTAATATTAATAAATAATTATTAATATTACACACATATGACACTTAAACATATAACTCGCAGTGTTTTCTCTAATATTTGTCTCACAACCTCTTACAGATTTGGATTTCCG
>CATJNN010000087.1 GCA_949742185.1 uncultured Clostridia bacterium
ATATATATAAAAATAAAAATATGAGATTATATAAAAAATTTTTTGTTAAACGGGAACAAAAATAAAAAACATGCGTCTAATTATATGTAACCGCAAGAGCGGTAATATATATCAAGGAGGACAAACATATGAACAAGAAAATTATAACACTTTGCCTCGCAGCGGCTCTTTCAGTAGCTCCGATGGCAGCATTTGCAGAGACAACAGGGGATGTTGATAATGTCCCAATGACACCAATTACAGCTCCGAATGAAGACGAGCAGGGAGAAGTTGCTTTTGTGTCACATTCAGCAACGGTTAAGAATGTTACAAAAGAGGATGACGGTACATATTTTGTTGAGTGTGAAGATGAAAACAAAGAGCCCATGCATGTCAGAATAGTCAGCGAACACAAAGCGATTTTTGATAATGCGGGTAAGACAGTTAAAGCGGAAGAGATAAAAGAAGGCGACGAAATTATTGTTTATGATAATGCAAACAAGCCGATGATGTTAATTTATCCGCCGTTATATATGCCTGATGTATTGATTGTGAATGATAAAGAGATTCACAGTACGGCTACTGTTGATAAATTTGTTGTTAACGGCGGCGATGAATCCAGTTTAATAAACACTTCTGGTACATTGGTATTAAATATCGGTACAGATGAGGACAGCAAAACAGAAGTTGTTGATTTAGATGGAAATAAAATTTCCCGCACCGAGCTTGACGGACGTGATTTATGCGTATTCTACAGCATAGCAACATTTAGTCTTCCGCCGCAGACTCCGCCGGAGAAAATAGTTGTTCTTCCCGAAAGAGAGCAGGCTGACGGCGTTGACAATGTAGAAGATAATGACGATACTAATAAGGTAGCAGAACTGGCTGCTTTGCCTGAGCCTGAGCCGATTAAAGTAACTAAGAATTTAGTTGTTAACGGAAAAGAGATTAACACTGGTTCTGTTGTTGCGATGGGAGACCATGATATGCTTCCTGTTCGCGCGGTAGCTGAG
Organism: uncultured Clostridia bacterium; assembly: GCA_949742185.1. Lineage (GTDB taxonomy): Bacteria > Bacillota > Clostridia > UBA1381 > UBA1381 > CATJNN01. The sequence goes on from CATJNN010000087.1 coordinate 993, forward strand.
GCTATGGATCTTGAAGTTGCATGGGACGGCAGTTTGCAGGCTGTTACAATAGGAACGGTTCCTATGGGTGTGAATTTTAAAATTGATGTGGATTCGTACAATAAATCACGCATGACGCCGTTTACGTTTGGTCAGGCTCCTGTATTGGTTAACGATGTTACATATGTTCCTGTGGAATTTTTTGCGGAAGTACTAGAGGCGGAAATTACAGTAGATGGAGATAAAACAATTATTAATCGTCAGTAAATTATTGAAATCTGTTTTTGTGTCTGTTATAATACCGATATAAAAACAGAAGGGACTGGTAATTGTGCATAAAAGTCCGCCGATGGGCTGGAACAGCTGGGATTGTTACGGAGCGAGCGTTTGCGAAGACGAAGTGCGCGCAAACGCCGAGTATATGGCGCGTAATCTTAAGCAATATGGTTGGGAGTACATTATAGTGGATATTCAGTGGTATGAGCCGACGGCTGAAAGCAATGAGTATCATGACGGTGCGAAATTGGTTATGGATGAATATTCGCGGCTCATGCCTGCTGAAAATCGTTTTCCAAGCGCGGCAAACGGCGAAGGGTTCCATCCGCTTGCAGATTATGTACATAGCCTGGGTTTAAAATTTGGAATTCATATACTGCGTGGAATACCTAAACAGGCGGTGTTTGAAAGAACTAAAATTTTGAACTCGGAAGCTTGCGCGGCTGATATTGCGGATGTTTCAAGCATATGCGAATGGAACGGAGATATGTATGGAGTCAACACTGATAAAGACGACGCTCAGCAGTATTATAATTCACTTATTGATTTATATTGTTCGTGGGGCGTTGACTTTCTAAAGGTTGATGATATTGCCAGACCATACAGAGAGAAAGAAATTGAGCTGATAAAAAATGCCATTGACAGCTGCGGCAGGGATATTATGCTGAGTTTGTCGCCCGGCGACGCGCCGGTTAATAAAGCGAGACATATCCGCAGACACGCCGACATGTGGCGTATGACTGATGATTTTTGGGACGACTGGGAACAGCTGAAAAAGATGTTTGATTATTGTCGTGATTGGTCGGATTATACAGGAAGCGGACACTGGGCTGATGCGGATATGCTTCCGTTGGGCAGAATTGGTATACGCTCGCGCGGCGGAGGGAGAATGACGGCGTTCACAAAAAATGAACAAATTACAATAATGACTTTGTGGTCAATATTTCGTTCGCCAATGTTTTTTGGCGGTGATATGACGTATAATGATGAATGGACGTTGTCTTTAATGAGGAATAAGGAGATTATTTATATATTAAAGCATTCGCATGACGCGCATGAATTATATAGGAAGAAAAATGAAATCGTGTGGGTGTGTGAAAGCGAGAACAAGAACATAAAATATGCCGCCCAGTTCAATATAGGTAATGTTGATATTGAAATATATACAGGATTTGAAGAGATAGGCGCGAGAGACGTGTTAAGCGCTCGGGAAATATGGACAAATATATATTCCGGCGCAGACGACGGTGTTTCGGCTATGATTGGTCCGCATGGCGCGGCGATATGGAAAATAGAGTGCGGCAAAAATTAATATGCAAGTTGCTTAAAGGCATAAAACCCACGTTTTGTGTTTAGTACAAAATAACCAAATACGATTTTTATTGACAAAATCTATTGACATATGGGTATTTCATGGGTAAAATATATGATGAGTATGTTTGTGGCGAAGCAGCTGCAATAACGTGCTGAAAATTCAAGGGTATGCAGCCCGCTCAACTCAAAGTGAGCTGACAATGTGCTGTATAACAAGAGTTTTACAGTTTCTTTACATATGAAAAAATGCATTGACTTATTTGCAAAATGCGTGATATAATCAGTGCATAAGTGAAAGGCTGTAAAAGTCTTTAGTAATTTTTCTGATGTGTTTGGAAAGGGTTCATATCAGGATAAAGAAAAACCCTTTCAGACAAACAATAAAAGGGAGGATTTGAGAGTATGAAAAAGAATCTCAAAAAAGTAATTTCATCTTTAGTTGCTTTAACTCTTTCTTTAAGCTCAGTTGCGGCTTTTGCAGCAAGCTTTTCTGACGTTCCGGAGACGGAAAGTTATGCATCTGCTGTAAGCGAATTGGTTGCTTTAAAGGTAGTAGAGGGCGACGATACTGGCGCATTCAGACCGGACGACAAAATTTCCAGATCTGAAGTAACAAAAATGGTTGTTGCTGCGTTGAATCAGACAGGTACAGCGGAAAGCTCAAAGGGTGCTACAGCATTTTCTGACGTAGCTGCTGATCACTGGGCATCAGGCTTTATTAATGTTGGTTCAAATGCAAGCGGTTTCATTAATGGTATGGGCGACGGTACATTTAATCCGGACGGTAACGTTACATACGATCAGCTCGTTAAGATGCTCGTTGCATCATGCGGCTATAATATGATGGCTATGCAGCGCGGCGGATATCCGACAGGATATATGTCAATCGCTAACCAGAATGGTATGACAAAGGGCGTTTCGGCAAGCGGCACAGACGAGCTTACAAGAGCTCAGGTTGCAGTTTTGGTTGATAATGCTATGAAGATGCCAATTCTTGATACAACAACATGGTCAGTTACAAATCCTGAATATGCAATTATGGACAGACCGCAGGATCGTGAATATAAAACGCTTCTTACAGAAAAGCATAATGCATATGTTGTTGAGGGTCGTGTAACGGCTACAAATAAGACAACATCAGGTTCACTTGATGCTGATAAGATTAGATTTAACATTGAATCAGCAGATAGATTTGATGATGAGTATGACATCAAGAAGAGAGATGTAGAAACTCACATTAACGATCAGGAGATGTACATAGGCGATACTAAAGCTGCTGATTATCTTCAGATTTATGCTTCAGCAATTGTTCAAAAGAATGATGATGATGATTATGTAATGCTCAGCATTGTTCCGTCAGGTAAGAGCTCTCAGGTTGTAAGAGCAATCGGTGCTTTCGACGATGAGAACAGCAATTATAACGGTACAGGTACTGTTGCTGAGGAATTAATTGATAGAAATGCGTTGTATTTCTATGATACAGATGCTAAGACAGGTACAGCTAAGACATATAAGCTTTCTGAAGAAACACCGGTTGAGCTTTATGTAAATGGTGTTAATGTTGAGTGGACTGCTGATAATGTTGATAAGTATATTATAAATAATACTTCAGGCGATGTTACGCTTCTTGATGTACCGACAGATACATCTTCTTCAACAGACGGCAAGTATGAGTGCGTTTTTGTAACATACTATCTGTCAGCTACAGTAAATACTGTTGCGGGCGCAGCAAACAGAGTATCATTTAACAATCAGTTTAACGGCGTTAAGCATATTGAGCTTGATGATGAAAAGGTTGAAGACGGAGATCTTACATATCATATTACGCTTGACGGCAAAGAGATTGCGCCTGCTGACTTGCAGGAAGATGATGTTGTTGCTATCGCATATGATGTTACAGCAGCAGATATGAGTGTTTCAACATTCTATGATATTATTGTAACAAGAGGTACTGTTGAGGGCATGGTTTCAACTCTTGATGATAGCCTTGGTTATCATATTGGCGATAACTATTATAAACCTGAGACATTTGACGGCAGCTCAGACAAAACTCTTGAAGTTGGTACAACATATACATTGTGGGTAGACGCGTTTGGCAGAATTGTTGCTTCTGAAGAAGCTGCTTCAACAAAGAAGATGGCTATTCTTGACAACCTTTACACAACATCTGACGGTGAGACAATTAAGGTTAAAGTTGTGCTTCAGGATAACACAACAGCTGAATATGACCTTAAGACAAAAGCTGATGCTAATATGATTTGCAATATCATTGCAGGCGAAGCTATGGATTCTACATCTACAAGCAATTACAGTGCTGGAAGATATGCTAATGATACAAAAGCTGATATTCAGAAACGTGTAGTAGAATATAAGCTTAACAGCAGCAATGAGTTGACTATTAACGACGTTGCTTCTCCAGTAGAGATGAAAGGTACATTTAAATCTAATTCTTCTAAGATTGGCGGAAAGACAATCAATTCTGAAGCTAAGATTATTGACGCTTCAGACTATAGAGATGATATCAAAGACCTTGATACGTTCTCAATTTCAGGTTTTGAAAATGACGGCGAGTATGTAGCATACGGTTTCGATAAGGCTTCTGATAATTCGTACAGATTTGTTATCGTAACTGAGGGTGTATCTAACTACACAGATGATACTCAGGTTGCTATATTCAATAAGGAATTAGTTACAACAGATGCTAACGGCGACGCGGTTAAGGCTATTGAAGTATACTTTGACGGTGAGCTTAAGACATATGAAGTTGATGATGAAGTATGCGCTTCAAATGAATCGCTTGGTCATACACTTGGTGATGTACTTCTCTTGAAGAAGAATGGCGACGATCAGATTTCACAGATTGACGTTGTATTTGATAATAACCTTTCAACAAGCTATAGTGCATTCAAGGATGTGGTTATGGAGGCTATGAAGGGTGGCAACACTGCTGATATGTTCAAGCTTCCTGACGAGTGGGATATAACGAAGAAGACAGATACTGAGGTAACACTGGCGTTTGGTCCTATCTCGAACAAGAATACAAACAGTGTATCGCTTGCAACGCTTGAGTCAGATGGTACATCATTATCATCGAAAGATAAGGATTACGACTTAAACAGCGATACGAAAGTATATGTATTCGAATATAAGAATAAGTCGGGTAACAGCAGATTGTATGCTGGTTCAACAGGCGATATTATAAGATCGACAGGATTTAAGACAAGTGATGAGACAATCGATTGGGGAAGTAATGATGTATATGCAAACTTTGCATTCATCAAGGCAGTAGACGGTGAAGCTGCTCAGGTATTGGTTGTTCTTTGTGACGAATAATCTATAAGAGATTAATAAAAACCCAATGGTGCGTGATGCACCATTGGGTTTTTTGTTTTATAACAAAATTAATAGAACATGGGCTTCTAAATTTTTTATATTTATTAGTGTTCTTATAAGGTATTTTGAACGTAAATGTTTTTATAGACGGAGAAAGAAATTTGTGATACAATAATTCCGAAAATTAAATTCGGGAGGTATACATATGGGTAAATTATTTGGAACAGACGGCATACGGGGTATTGCAAATAAAGAACTTACAGCTGAGCTTGCGTTTCGAACAGGGCTTTATGGGGCGTATGTTCTGACAAAAACTATATCGCATAGACCGCGTATTTTAATAGGCAAAGATACACGTAAATCGGGCGATATGCTTGAGGCGGCTCTGACAGCTGGGCTGTGCGCTATGGGCGCTAAGGTTATTCCGCTAGGTATATTACCGACACCGGCAGTGGCATATTTAACGAGAAAATATAAAGCGGACGCGGGAGTTGTAATTTCAGCATCGCATAATCCCTGCGAATATAACGGTATAAAGTTTTTTAATTCTGAGGGCTATAAATTAAAGGATGAGATTGAAAATGAGATTGAATCATATATTTTGGGCGAAAAAACAATAAATGAATTGCCTACGCATGGAAAGGTCGGATATGTATCGGCAAACCATGATGGTGTAGAGGATTATGTAGAATTTGCGGTATCAACAGTGGATTGCCGTCTTGACGGAATGAATATTGTTATTGACTGCGCAAACGGCGCAAGTTATCAGACGGCATTTAAAGCGCTTAATAAGCTTGGAGCAAATGTAGAAGCTATACATAACACACCTGATGGTGTAAATATCAATTATAAATGCGGGTCTACGCATATGGAAAGCCTGCAGGCATATGTTACTCTTATTGGCGCTGATGTAGGAATAGCATTTGACGGAGACGCTGATCGTATGCTTGCCGTTGACGAAAAAGGAAATATTATAGATGGCGATATAATTATGGCCGTTTGCGGTAATTATTTGAAAGCACAGGGACAACTGCCAAAAGATACAGTTGTGGCAACAGTTATGAGTAATCTTGGATTATTTATTGCTGGTGAGAAACTTGGAATTAATATTCCTCAAACAAAAGTTGGTGATAGATATGTGCTTGAAGAAATGCTTGAACAGGGATATACATTAGGCGGAGAACAGTCCGGACATGTGATTTTTTTAGAACATAATACTACGGGAGACGGGCTTGTGACTGCGCTTCAGTTTTTATCTGTACTGAAAAAAACAGGTAAAACAGCGTCTGAAGCGGCAAGTATTATTCAAATATATCCGCAGGTGCTGTGTAATGCAAGCGTTAAGCCTGAAAACAAAAATACATATATGGAAAATACAGATATTGCTGCAGCTATAAAAAACTTGGAACAGGAATTTAACGGAGAGGGACGAGTACTTATTCGTCCGTCGGGAACAGAACCTTTAGTGCGCGTTATGATTGAGGGTAAGAATAAGAGTATTATAGCGGCTAAAGCTCAGGAATTGGCGGACTTAATTGAAAAATTGCTCGGATAGAAAAATTTTTAGAAAGGGTTATTTGTAATGCGGAGAAAAAAATTTCGTGAAATAGAAGTCTCTTCATTGGGTTTAGGTTGTATGCGATTGCCAAAGCTTAATCCAGACAATGAAGCTATTGATTTTGAACGCGCGCAGGAGATTGTTGATTACGCATATGAACACGGGGTTAATTATTTTGATACTGCATACCCTTATCATGGCGGAGAATCTGAGGTGTTTGTTGGAAAAGCGCTTGCAAAATATCCGCGGAACTCGTTTTATGTGGCGACAAAAATGCCGATATGGGAAGTAAAATCCGAGGAAGATTTGGATAGAATTTTTGCAGAACAGCTTGAAAAAACAGGTTTTGATTATTTTGATTTCTATTTATGTCATTCTATACAGGATGGAAATTATGACGCGTATGTTAAATATAATGTGTTTGATTTTTTGCAGAGGAAGCGTGATGAGGGAAAAATTCGATATATAGGTTTTTCTTTTCATTCAACGCCGGAGCTTTTGGAGAAGGTATGCAGCGCGCATAAGTGGGATTTTGCTCAATTACAGCTTAATTATCTTGATTGGGAGCGTCAGAACGCTAAAATGCAGTATGAAATCCTTAAAAAGTATAACATGGCGTGTATGGTTATGGAGCCTGTGAGGGGAGGAGCATTGGCAGATTTATGCCCTGAGGCGAATGATATGCTTAAACAGGTGCATTCCGATAAATCAATAGCATCGTGGGCGATAAGATTTGCCGCAAGTTTGGAAAATGTAATGGTAGTGCTCAGCGGTATGTCTAATATGGAACAAGTGCGTGATAATGTGGCTACACTGACGGATTTTGAGCCACTTACAGATAATGAGCGTGATGTGCTTGAACAGGCAAAACAAGCGTATATAAAAAAGGACACGGTTCCCTGTACAGGATGCCGTTACTGTATGGACTGCACGCAAGGAGTTGATATTCCGAAAATGTTTAAGATTTATAATGATTTCGTAATGACCGATAATAAATCGAAATTTACTGATGAATATGAGAATGAACAGGGAAAAAGTAATTTGTGCGTTTCGTGCGGAATATGTGCAAGAAATTGTCCGCAGCATATTAAAATAGCAGAGAATATGACAAAAATTTCTGATTTATATCAAAAATATGTCAATAAAACAAAAAATTAGTTAAAATATGTATAAAACAGACAATAAAGTATTGACTTTTTTCGTGCACAATGTTATTATGTAGCTATTGAATAATATTGCAGTTTGATTAAAGGAGGTACAAGATGAAGGCAACGGGCATAGTTAGAAAATTAGACAACTTAGGGAGAATTGTTATTCCTATTGAACTGAGGAGAAATTTTGACATTGACATTAAAGATTCTTTAGAGATTTTTGTCGAGGGAAATACGATTGTGCTTAAGAAATATGAACCGATTTGCACGTTTTGCGGAGAATCAAAAGATATTTTCACTTTTGAAGGAAAAAACATTTGCCGCGATTGTGCGAGAAAAATTAAGATGTTTACAGATTAATTAAAGTTTTAATTATTTAA
>CATJNN010000088.1 GCA_949742185.1 uncultured Clostridia bacterium
ACCGCCGCCGATTGTAAGGGTTCCCTCGTGGATTGTAACGGGATATGTGTCAGAACCCCTCAAAAGCGTTCCGCCGGACACCTCCAGATGGTTCTCCCCATACTGCGATAATACTCTGTCAGCGTATTGTCTTCCTACATTTGTCCCGTCAGGCTTCTCTTTATTTGTTTCGTCGCCTAAAAGCAGACTTTCCTGTTCTTCTCTCTGGTAGCCCCAGCTCCAGACAGAGCCGTCGTTTTTCATTGCATATCCCACAGTATAGCCGTATCCGTAGTAGTCATATGTATACGTGTTGGAGTACCCTGCCTGAATAACATTCGTCAGCGGATTACCGTCCTCGGTCTGCACAGGCGCGGCAATTCCGTTTGCCGCCCCTGACGAGCCCTGTCCCATTGAGTACTCATTATTATATCCCGCCGTATATATCCTGCCATCGGACTTAACTACCATACTCGCGCTTCGTCCCATGCCCGTGAGAGGCGCGTTTCCAGACGCATCCTTAGAATATCCGTCATGTTTTACCGCTGTATACTGATAGCTCCCGCTTTCATGAATGACATAATTCTCATTACGCCCTGCAACATAATAATCTCCGCTGGATGTAATCATTCCGACTGCGTCAAAATATGAATTAATCGCTATGATATACTGCTCGTTATCATCTGAATCCTTAACAGGTATTCTCCGCGCCGCGCCGTATGCGTTTCCACTTGTTCCGTCGCCCAAACCATAGCCGTAATAACCCCAGCGATAAACAGAACCGTCATTTTTAAGTACAGTTCCAGCGTAATTTTCCGGAGTTCTTATAATATTTTTTACGTTTGAAAGCGACGGATATTTTCTGCTCCAGTTAACAGGAAGAGAACTTACATCAATTAAATTCTGGCTTATAGGCGCCAGATTTCCGCCCCATGCCCATAAATCATGATTTTCATCCAGCGCAAACACACCCGACGCATACTGATAAGCCGTGCTTGTATCATTCAAATGACTGTCATAGTAATTGTTTGACGCGATATGTACAATTCCGCTAAGATAGCCGATTCCGTCAGAGTTCTTAACAAGTGCGGCATACGGCAGATTTGTACGCGTTGTGCCGTCAAAGCTTTCGCCCTGTCCGAGCGCGCCGAACGCGCTTGAGCCCCACGCCCACACATGGCCGTCTTTATCGAGCGCGTAGCCTATATTATGTCCGCCCGCAATCTCAATAATGTTGTCC
>CATJNN010000089.1 GCA_949742185.1 uncultured Clostridia bacterium
GCCCTGCCTTATTTTCTTGGGAGAGATATATTGTGTTGATTTTATTTTGAGAAGATATTTTACGCGGAGGATGGAAGATGATTATTTTACTATTACAACTTCCTGTACAACATCTTTATAAATCTTGATGAAGATTCTGTTGCCCTCGTCCTCATCAAACGCCTGAATATCTCCAAATGACGCTACTTCAATGTTGTTTCTTGTCGCAGTAGTGTCAACGCTGTAGATTGCCGCTTCCTTCGGAATTTGGAAGTTCAGCACATCTCCGCCGTCTACAGTTACGTTTACAGATGATGTGAACTTCTTTGTTACCTTACCGTATACAAGCTCTAAGTTTTCAGCAGGATTGCTTGTGAACTCAGTTTCTTTCTTTTCTGTATCAAGAAGCACTCTTACTGCTGTGATTTCGTTCTTGCTGTTTGTCTTGTACTGGATAAGGTCGCCGTTTGCAAGCTGCTTGCCGCTTTCTTTCTTCAGCACATCCTCATCCTCTGCAAAGAATGATACTTCTTCGCCGTCCTGGATAAGTGTTATTCTCTGTCCCTGTTCATCGTTATCGTTCACCGCAGTTACAATTTTGTCTACGATTGCTAGTGATGCTTCGGCATTTGTCTGGAATGAAGCGTCTGTTACGATAACCGCTTTTGCCATGAAGTCCTCTGTTCTGTCGAAGATTACCACATTGTATTTTGCGCCGTCCTCGAACATTGAAAGACTTGCTATTGCATACTCGCTGTCTTCGTCGTTGATGTCAAATATAACTGTGTTTTCGTCAAGTTTCACGTTGCCTATTTTGTTAAGCGTACCGTTAAACTCAGCTCCTGTGAGAACATAGTTCTTTGTGAAGTTGTGTTCGTCAGCCGCGCCTGTTGATGTGTTGTCCTGCGCTGTGTTGATTTTAACGATTTTACCCTCTGAATTTGTTTCAAAAGTGATGAGCTGCTTCGGTGTGCTGTTGTCGTCTTTATTGTTAATCTGTGCAACAACGTCCTTAGCGTACTGGCCGCCCTTACCGTTAAATCTTACTTTCTCAGCAGCCTCATAGGTCTTTTCCTCGCCCTCTTTAGTGAACACTTTAAAAGTCACTCTCTCGTCAGCGTCTACCGCCGCATATGCGCGGAGAAGGTATGCGTAGTTGCTGCTTATAGTCGTTGTTGTGTCTGCCGCTGCGATTTTATCCTCTACGTCAAGGTAGAATGTGCCTTCTGTCGTGAGGGATATATCGTCTGTATAGTTTGCAGCTATTTTATAAAGCTCGCCGTCGATATAAACGCCTTCGTCGTCCATCTGCGTAACTTTACCTGTAACCGTCTTATTGCTTACAGTAATGTCATACAGCTTTTTGTCCATGCTTGCAGCTATAGACAATACGTCATATTCCTTAAGGTCATTAATATCAATATGCGCGCCGTCTTTTCTGATAACAAAATCTACTTCTTCCTCGTCAAGCTTAAGGCTCGGCTGACCGTATTTGTCAACAATTTTACCTGAAGATGTGATTTCCTCAACTACCATGTTAGAATAGCTTGTTACGAATACAAGGTTGTACTTGCCGTCGCGTGTTGTGTCAAGCAGAACCACGTTTCCTGACTTATCTTTTATATTCAAAAGATCGTCGGACATTTCCGCAGCTTTGCCGTTGTATATCATTTTTGCGTCTGTCGCAAGCGTAGCTGTAGACGTTCTGCTGTCCTTGTCATTCTTGTAGTATTCAATCGTCTTGTTACCGTTCTTTTCGCCTATAGCTTCAAACAAATCAGCTTTTATTGTAAGCGACTGGTTTTTTTCAGACGGAATTGTTACAAGAATAATTTCATCTGCGCCTGTGTTTTCATTTTCTCTGTAATAGTAGGTTACGTTATAACCGAGAAGGTGATTTATATCTGAAATTGTATCAAATACGTCGTCGCCTATTCTCACCTGACCGTCAGATAATGTGCTGTCGCCTTCAAGCGTCGTATACTGGTTAGCTGTAATCTGACCGTCTGCTTTTGTTACATTAAGCTTGTTTTCAAGCAATGTTTTATCCGTTACTTCGTGTGAAGCGTTCGGACCGAATCCTGTCTGCTCCATAAGATTTACTGTAAGTGCGTTTGACGCAACAAACGCAACGTTACCTCTTGTAATCGCTTCGTTTGTGCTGCCCTGCACGTTCTTTGCAAGACCGTTGTCTGATCCCACTACAATATATCCCGACGGATATCCGCCCTTAGCTTCTGCCGCAGGCTCATAACCTAACGCACGGACAAAGATTGTCATCGCTTCCGCGTAGGTTATTGTGTTGTTCGGATGGAAGTTTCCGCTTTCATCTCCTATTACCAACCCCTGTGACGCCGCTACATTGATATAGCCGTTTGCCCAGTGATCAGCAGGAACATCCGGGAATTTTACTGTCCCTGTTGCGCTTTGTGCCGCATCCTCAAGTCCAAGCGCGTGAACCGCCATCTTAGCAACCTCTGAACGAATGATTGTGTCATCGGGGCGGAACTTTCCGCTCTCGTCACCGATCATAATCTCAAGTGCAGAAAGAATTTGAATCGGTTCCTCGTAACGTGTGCCCGTTACGTCCTCAAAATTTGATGCAAATGATGTCATCTGTGCCGCTACTGCCGAAACAGCCAGTATAGATGCAACGATTTTCTTCAAACTTTTCATGTTTTGTCCTCCTTATTGCTCTTTGTTCGTTGTTCCTGCGGTTGTCTTATCTCAACCACAATTATATAATACATTATATGTCCCTGTTTTGCAAGCTGTAATTTTTGGTAATTTAAGAAGGGACGCATAATTTAAGATTTTCATGATTTTTAAATAATATATGTAATAAGGAAATTTATCAGTTAAAAATAATATAAACTGTCGCTAACTGTATTATTTTTACTGATATTTTTAATACGTTTATGAAAAAACATTTTTTATTTTTACTGTTGTTTCCCAACGCAGGCAATAAAATAATTCAGGGCATCGAACTCCAAATTATTTTTGCTATTATTTCTTAATACAGTTAACTAAAATAATTTATGGCATCGGACTTCCAAACTATTTTCGCCGTCTTTTTTCAATACAGTTAATAAAATACGCCCATCAAAAGCATATAGCTTTTGATGGGCGAAAAATATTTCTCACAAAATAATACGTATTATCACGGTTGTTTGCCGATATATGCTAATATACCGCCGTCCACATAAAGAATGTGACCGTTCACAGCATTTGAAGCGTCTGACGCAAGGAATACAGCAGGGCCTGTAAGCTCCTCGGCCTGAAGCCATCTTCCTGCCGGCGTTCTGCCGCAGATGAACTGGTCAAACGGATGCTTTGAGCCGTCCGCCTGCTTTTCGCGAAGCGGAGCTGTCTGCGGAGTAGCGATGTAACCCGGTCCGATGCCGTTACACTGGATATTGTTTGCGCCGTATTCTGAACAGATATTTCTTGTGAGCATCTTTAATCCGCCTTTTGCCGCCGCGTACGCAGATACGGTTTCGCGTCCCAGCTCACTCATCATTGAGCAGATGTTTATAATTTTTCCGTGTCCCTTTTTAATCATTGAAGGAATCACAGCCTTAGATACGATAAATGGAGCGTTAAGGTCAACGTCGATAACCTGTCTGAATTCGTCAGCCGACATATCACACATCGGAATTCTCTTAATGATACCCGCATTGTTCACAAGAATATCAACAACACCAACCTCAGCCTCAATTTTCTTAACCATGTCCTGAACCATAGCTTCGTTTGTCACGTCGCATACATAGCCCTTAGCGTCGATACCGTCCGCCTTATAGGAAGCAAGTCCCTTATCGACAAACTCCTGCTTAATGTCGCAGAACACAACCTTTGCGCCCGACTTTGCATACGCCGAAGCGATAGCGTAACCAATACCGTATGACGCGCCTGTTACCAGCGCAACCTTGCCTTCAAGACTAAAATTCAAAAAATCACTCATTTTAAAAATTCCTCCCTTAGTTTTGTATTTTGTTATTTAATATAAATATTAACTACATTAATGGATCGGGACGATATATAAGATGCGAGAAATTGCCCTCAATATCCTTATACCAATATGTTTTTAACCCACTCGCATTCTCCGACACATCATGCACCTCGCATACTCTGTCGTCCGCTTTAAGCTTAGCGACTATTTCATCAAACGCTTTAGGACTCACTGAAAATGCCAGATGTCTTATCCCCGCCTGTTTTTCAACGTCCTCCTGCTTATCGGCAGACGCCGCGACAAACTCAATCATGCTGCCGTCCGGAAACTGTAAAAAATATGTTCCTTTGCCGTTGTCATAAACGATTCTTCCGCCGTACATCTCCACATACCAGTCTTTCAGCGCGGCAGTATCAGGAGAAACTATTGCCACATGCTCAATACCCTGTATCATGTATATCACTTCCTTTGCTATTATATATATCTATTATACCATATTTTATCTAATAATTCAACCAATTTATGTAATAATTTTATAATAAACGCTAAAGTATCATAAATATTCCCTATCTCCGCACAGCATAGACACTCGATGTATGCTTTTAAACATCACCTTAACTCCCTCGCAGTATTTTTCCATTGCGTCAAGCACAGTATCGGGCTTCAAATTATACGAGCTTCCCGCCGCAAGCTGCATAGACAGCATAATCAACCTGCCGTCCTCTTCCTCCAACTTCAGTTTATAAATATACGGACGCACATCCGCCTCTTTAACACCGCTTTTGGATTTTTTCATAACATTGATTGTCTCATTTTCCAAAAATGCCTGTATATCAGGAACGCGCTCATTTTCAAGCTCTGCAGTAACAATATAATCGGCGCGGTCAATTTTAGTCAAATCAAGTTCTTTGCCCTCCACTTGTTTTGCATTCAATATTTTAAAACCTGCAGGAAGCGCTCCGTTTAATTCCGATATAATATGTTCTTCCTTATAATTCTTAGCAAAAGCAATTTTCATATATTCTCCGTCCGAAGTTACTCCAACCGATAATGGCAGAGCGACAGTCATAAGCGGATGCGGATTAAACCCTTGCGAGAAAGCCATCTCCAGCCCTGACCGCCGCACAGCGCGGTGAAACATACGCACAAAATCAAGATGTGATATATATTTAACTTCTTCTCCTCTTGCATATTTCAAAACATAATTACTCATAGCACACCCCCGCCCCAAACGAGCCGACGCCGCATCCCGCACACTTCTCGCGGCAGTTTGGCGTTGTCTCCGCGCGTCTTGCCTTTTCGCTTTCTCTGATAAAGAATTTCTTTGTCACACCTATATCAATATGGTCCCACGGCAAAATTTCGTCATATTCACGGGGACGCAGATTATAAAAATCAGGGTCGACGCCTGTTTGCTCAAAGGTTTTCATCCATGTATCAAAATCAAAATATTCTCCCCAGCCATCAAACTTACAGCCGTTCTCCACCGCTTTTATAAGAACGTCGCACAGGCGGCGGTCGCCTCGCGCAAACACGCCCTCCAGATAGCTCGTCTTATTATCGTGCCATGTGTAGCGTATTCTGCGCGAGGTTATTGACTCCTTGAGCAAATTCTGTTTCTCTATAAGCATATCGCGCGTATTCTGCGGTTCCCACTGAAACGCTGTAAACGGCTTCGGCACAAACCCCGACGTGCTCACCGTTATATTTATATTTTTAGCTCGTTCCTGCTTATCTATAGCAAAATAAGTATCTAAAACCTTTCCCGCCAAATCTGCAATTCCGCGTATATCCTCCTCGGTTTCAGTAGGCAGTCCTATCATGAAATACAGCTTAACTCCCGTCCAGCCGCCGCGGAAAAGCAGGTCGGTGGATTTTAAAATATTTTCCTCGGTTATGTTCTTATTAATAACATCGCGCAGACGCTGAGTTCCCGCCTCGGGCGCGAACGTTATCCCCGTTTTTCTCACTTTCTGCACCTTTTCCATAAGCTCCAGAGAAAAATTATCAATTCTCAAAGACGGCAGCGACAAGCCTATTTTCTTTTTCTCCGTCATCTCCAAAAGTCCGTCGGTAAGAGCTTTTAGCTGAGTGTAGTCGCTTGTGCTGAGCGACGAAAGCGACATCTCGTCATATCCGCTGCAATCAAGCAAATCCTGCGCAATTCCCAAAAGCGTGTCAACCTTGCGCTCGCGCACGGGGCGATATACATAGCCAGCCTGACAAAATCGGCAGCCGCGTATACAGCCGCGGAATATCTCCAGCATAACTCTGTCATGCACCACCTCGCCGAATGGCACGATAATCGAATGCGGAGTGTACGCCGTGTCGAAATCTTTCATTATTCTCTTGCGTACAGTCGGCTTTGCATGCGGATTATTCGGCTTAAATTCGGCTATTGTACCGTCCGCATTATAAGACACGTCGTAAAACGCGGGCACATATATCCCCTCAAGCTCCGCAATTTTCTCCAAAAACTCCTTGCGGATTTTCTTTCCGTCCTTTTTCCATTGCTTATATATATCAAGCACTTCGTCAAAAATTTCTTCGCCTTCGCCAAGCATGAAAAAATCAATAACGTCCGCAATCGGTTCGGGATTATACGCGCACGGTCCTCCGGCGCACACAAACGGGTGCTGATCCGTTCGCTCACTGCTGCGAAGCGGAATATCCGCGAGCCTCAGCATATTCACAACATTTGAAAAAGACAGCTCATACTGAAGCGTGAAGCCCACCATATCAAAGTTTGTTATCTCGTCGCCCGTTTCAAGCGCAAACAAACGCATGTTATGCGCTTTCATCTCCGCCTCCATATCGACCCACGGCGCAAACACGCGCTCGCAATAAGTATCCTTGCGTCTGTTTATGAGATAATACAGAATTTTCATACCAAGATGCGACATTCCTATTTCATATGTATCGGGAAAACAAAATGCAAATCTTATATCAACGGTATTCGGGTCTTTTTTCACTTCGTTAAGCTCGCCTCCCGTATAACGCGTCGGTTTCTGCACATTCATTAAAATTTTATCTCTTGTAGTTATCTCCATGCTTTTTCCTTTCGATTTACAAAATCCTTCTTTCATAAGCTTATGACAAAAAGTATAAGGCAAACGCCTTATACTCCTGTCAAAATCATATTATTCGTAAACGTCAATCTCAGGGTCGTTCTCCGAATTTTTATTCCGCTTGTCCTGCTGCTTTTTCTCTTTCTTTTCAGCGCGTTTCTGAGACATATCTGAAAGCGCGCCGTTAACCTTGTCCACCATCTCCGGAATAAGGTCTATAACCTTTTCCAGCGGAGACATTTCGCCGCCTATAGACATCATGCGTATTGTTCCGTTGCCAACCACCAAAAACGCAACGGGCTTAACGTTCGCGCCTCCGCCGCAGCCCCCTCCGAACATTGGCGTGCTTTCCGTCGGCGTGCCGCTCTTCTGCGCAAACTCGCTGCCGCCCGCGGCAAACCCGAAGCTAACGGTTGAAATCGGAATTATAATCGTACCATCCGGCACGCGCACCGGCTCTCCGACAATAGTATTCACATCTACCATTGCCTTTATGTTGGTCATAGCGGTTTCCATCAAACCTTCAATAGGGTGTTCCATTATGCTTCCTCCTCTTTTTTGCTGAACTTAAAATATATTTTCAACGCCTTAATTGCAATAATCATAATATGCACACTTTTAATTTTCAATATGCACTCTGCTTCCAAATCAAAGCGCTTTTGGTCAAAATCGGGCGCGGCGTTTATATTCCATTCTCGTATATTTGAATATCTGTGGATAAGTCCGAGAACATTATATGCCGCGGCATAAACCGAACCCACACAAAGAGCAGTGTGCATGGCATTGTCCAGCCCGATATTCGCGCCTATCTTCAGACTTTCTATATGAACAGCCTTGTTTGCCAAAAAGCTAAACACGTCGGCTATATCATCCTTGATTATCTCAAATTTCTTAACAAACTGCTTTACTCCATCGCTTACGCTTTCAAATGACATCTTTTTTTTAGAACCGTCTTTTTTTTCGAGCTTGTCCTTTTTCTTTTTTTTTCGCGGCGTAAGCTTAAATGAAAAAAACATATATTTAATCCATATGTCAACAGTATTTAAAACAGCATCCTTTTTGTAAAGCACTTGCAGATAAAACGGCACAAACAATACCGCGCATATAATAACCGATATTACTATAATAACGGATAACAGAATAAAAAGCAACAATTTTTACCTCCTATTCCGCAATCGTAATTTGCTCGTAATCCTCCGAAAGCTTCGATTTATCAATCGGCGGCAGCTCCTGCGGCGTTCTCAGCCCGAAGCACCTCAAAAATGTTTGAGTGGTTGCGTATAAAATCGGTCTGCCCGGAGCGTCGAGCTTGCCGACCTCCTCAATCAAATCTCTCTCCAGAAGACGATTCATTGCGCCGTCGCTGTTTACTCCGCGTATATATTCCACCTGACTGCGCGTTACAGGCTGCTTATACGCGACTATCGCCAAGGCCTCCATAGCCGCGCCGGAAAGAGCCTGAAGCCGCCGCTCGCCGAAAAGCTCCTGTATAAACGGATAATATTCCTCGCGCGAAGACATCTGATACCCCTCGTCTATTTCGATAATATTAAAACCGCGGCGGTTTTCGTCGTACTCATACTGCAAAAGCCTTACAGCCTCCTCAATCTGCTCCACGCCGGTGTTCAGAACCGCCGCAAGCTTCGCCGCCTTAATCGGTTCACCGTATGCAAAAAGAATGCTCTCTATTATGTATTGAAGCGGTTGTTCATTCATAGCTTATCAATCCTTGCTTGTTCGTTTTGTTATTATAAAATCGTTTGCGTCCTCGTCATAGTCCGCAACAATTTTATTAAATTTTATCATATCTAAAATTGCGAGAAATGTTGCGATTTTTTCAGGCTTAGACTCTTCTTTTTTAAATATGGACTGAAACCCGATTCGCTTTTTTTCCCTGAGAATATCCCGCACCTTTTTCACCATTTCTTCTATAGACACCTTTTCTCTGCCCACAATGCCGATAAAAGCCCGCTTCTGCGGCGGCTGACGCGTTATACGGCGGTCGTTTATATCGTCTATCGCCCGTATCAGC
>CATJNN010000090.1 GCA_949742185.1 uncultured Clostridia bacterium
ATTTTCCGTCGCCGTAAGATAGGTTTTATATTTCAAAGCTACAATCTTGTACCTGTACTTAACGTATATGAAAATATTGTTCTGCCGATTGAGCTTGATGGAAACAAGCTTGATAAAAGACATATAGATAACATAATAGAAACACTTGGACTTACCGAAAAGGTAAACAATCTGCCCAATCAGCTTTCGGGCGGACAGCAGCAGAGGGTGGCAATTGCTCGGGCACTTGCGTCAAAGCCTGCTATTATCCTTGCGGACGAGCCTACGGGAAATCTGGACAGCAAGACAAGTCTTGACGTTATGGGGCTGCTAAAGGTGACAAGCGAGCGTTTTTCACAGACTATAGTTATGATTACTCATAATGAGGAAATTGCGCAGATGGCAGACAGAATCATTCGTATTGAGGATGGAAAGATAGTAGGTGGTAACAGTGCTTAAGGTAAACAGTAAAAAAGCAATCCGCCGTCTGTCAAACCGCAGTTTCAAGGCAAATGTATCGAGAAATGTTATAGCGGTTATTGCTATTGCGCTTACAGCGATACTTTTTACCGCACTTTTTACGGTCGGAAGCGGTATGATTGAAAATATTCAGCGTCAGACTATGCGTCAGGCAGGCGGAGATGGTATGGTGAATTTAAAATATATGACCGAAGAACAATACAACGATATAAAAGACCACGAGCTTATTGACAGAATTTCATACAACAGAATGATATGTGACGAGGTTATAAGCGATGAGCTTTTAAAGCGTCACGCAGAAATATATTATATGAACGATGTCGGAATTGAGCTTGGATTCTGTGTCCCGACACACGGACGCAAGCCTGAGGCTGAAAACGAAATAATAATGGATACACGAGCAATGAAAATGCTCGGACTGCCGGAGGAGATCGGCGCGCCTGTGACTTTTAAGATGAGAATTCACGGTGGTGAAATTGTCGAACGCGATTTTGTGCTCTCAGGCTGGTGGGAGGCAGACCCGACCTTTGATATGGCGTCTATTATGGCAGTTTCAAAATCATATATGGACGCGCATATTGACGAGCTATATAACAGCTATTACGAAAACTATGAATATACCGGCATTATAAACAGTTATGTTATGTTTAAAAATTCGTTTGGTCTGGAAAGCAAGCTGGAGCGTATAATAACTGAAAGCGGCTATTCAATGGACGAAAACGCACCTGATTATATTTCATCTAATGTCAACTGGGCGTATTTGTCGAGTAATTTCACGCTGGATTTACCAACTGTAGCAGCTGTAATTGCGGCTCTTGCGCTTATAATATTTACAGGCTATCTGATAATCTATAATATTTTTCAAATTTCTGTTATTAAGGACATACGTTTTTACGGTCTGTTAAAGACAATTGGTACAACAGGCAGGCAGGTAAAGAAAATTATAAGACGTCAAGCTTTAATACTGTCTTGTATTGGTATCCCAATTGGACTTGTTGCGGGATATTTTATCGG
>CATJNN010000091.1 GCA_949742185.1 uncultured Clostridia bacterium
ATAATACGCGGCGCATACTATATGCGCCGCAAGAGTGTCTCACCCCATATTTTATGAAGCTTTATATTATATATTACAAATAATTATACGGATTTACAACCGACCCGTTTTTCAGCACCTCAAAATGAATGTGCGGTCCTGTTGAATTACCTGTAGACCCAACTTTAGCTATAACCTGTCCCTTTTTTACCTGCTGACCGCTGCTTACAAGCAGCTTGCTGTTGTGGGCATATAAAGTGACCAGCCCTCCGCCGTGGTTAATGGTTACATAGTAACCATATCCGCCGGAATTCCAGCCTGCTATAAGCACAGTACCGTCTGCCGCGGCGAGAACGTCTGTGCCCTGAGCCGCGCCAATATCAAGACCTTTATGAAATTTTTGAGTCTTTGTAATAGGATGTATACGAGTGCCATAATTTGACGTAACTCTCGTGGACGAAGCCGACGGCCACACAAATTCTCCGCTTCCGGCTTTCGCAGGGGTGCCGATAGCTCCCGAAGCCGTGCCTCCGGACGAGCTTTTTTGTTTTTTCTTCGCCGCCGCTTCCTGCGCCGCCAAGGCTCTGGCTATTTCATCTTTAACAATCTGCTCCTGCCTCTCGCTTTCCTTTTCAATTTTTTTTAACTTTTCAATGTCGCCTTTGAGATCCGCGACAAGCTCGTTTTGCTCGGCTTTTTTCGACTGCAAATCAGACTTTTTAGACTTTAACAGCGATTTTGCCTCCTCGCTCTCAGCTTTTTCTGTTTCCACCGTTTTCTTCGCCGCTTCCACAGTCTCCTTTGCAGTAACATATGTATTTATCAGATTTTTATCATGCTCCATTATATCGCCGACTATAGATATGCGTGTGAATAAATCGCTAAGTCCCTTAGACTCTAAAATAATCTGAAGATACGACGCTGTACCGCTCTCATACATAGCCTTAAGCCGCTGTTTAAGCTGGTCGTCGTTTTCCTTGATAAGCTTTGAATACTCGTCAATCTGAGACTGCTTGTCTTTTATTTCGCTGTTCTTTTCGCTAATTACGCCGTCTATATCGGAAATATCATCCTGCAAATCAGAAATCTGATGCTCAAGCTCATTTTTCTTTTTCAGAGTTTCGTCCAGCTCCTGCTCTTTCTCTTTTTTCTCCTGCTCCGTCTGTTTGCGCTGGGATTCTCTGTTCTGCAAATCCTTTTTTAAGTCTGATACGCTTTTTGCCGCGCACACGTCGAACCTATCCGCAGGCGCGGACACAGAAACAGCGCACGCCGCTATAAGAAGCGCCGCCAAAAATTTTTTATACATACTAAGCCTCCCAATTAATTACACCCTTAAATACTTACGCATTGAAATTAAACTTCCCACCATTCCAATCACACATCCCGCAAATATAAAAATCACCGCCATAACCGGAGCTGTTTCATAATACGGAAGAAGCGTTAACAAATCCATCTGGAGCTTGTCCATATAGCCGCTGAGCGCAACATATCCCCATGAACTGAGCGCAAATGCCAGAACCGCGCCCAAAAGCCCTATAAGCATGCCCTCAATTATAAACGGCACGCGTATAAATCCGTCTGTCGCGCCTATGTATTTCATAATATTTATTTCCTTGCGGCGGTTGAATACCGTGAGCTTAATCGCGTTTGATATAATCACGATTGCCACAATCAGCAGCACTGCCATTATAACAATACTGCACTTTTTTATCATATTTGAAAACGCGAGCACCAAATCAACAAAATCCTGCTGATTATTTATGTGGTCAACGCCGTCTATTGCTTCCATCTGAGAAACCGTTTCCGAGGTTTTAGAAATATCTTTAAGCGTTATTTTGTACGAATCACTAAACGGATTATCCTTTTCATAACCCTCCAGAAGCTCCTCTCTGCCCTCAAACGCGTCTTTTTTCGCATAATCCAGCCTGTCCGCCTTTGTAAACAAAACGGCTTCCTTAACGTTTTCCATAGCTCTTATCTGCTCGCCGATTCTTGTCACGGTCTGTTCGTTTGCATCGTCCTTCATGAAAAACTCAATCTCGCACTGATTTTTAATTTCCGCCGTAATATGGTTCACATTCATGGTGAGCATTGTGAAAATACCGAGTATTATAAGACAGCTTGCAATGGTAAACAGCGACGCGAGACTCATCAGCCCGTTGCGCCATATGTTTTTGCGCGCCTGAGAAAAGGAATACTTAAATCTGCCCATCGACATTTGTGTAAGCACCTCCCTGCTCGTCGCGCACTATTGCGCCATCCTCAACTTCAATCACGCGTTTATGCATAATATCCACAATATCCTTGGCATGGGTGGCCATTATTATAGTAGTGCCCATTGAATTTATACGCTCGAATAAATCCATAATTTCCATTGCCGTTTTAGGATTGAGATTTCCGGTAGGCTCGTCCGCTATAAGTATCGACGGACGGTTTACAATAGCGCGGGCAAGCGCGACTCTTTGCTGTTCGCCGCCGGAAAGCTGCCGCGGAAGCATTTTCGCTTTATAATTAAGCCCAACTTCGTTAAGCACCACCGGAACCCGGCGGCGTATATCACGCCGCGACGCTCCGATAATCTGCATAGCAAACTCCACATTTTCGTACACTGTGCGGTCGTCCAAAAGGCGAAAGTCCTGAAACACAACGCCCATTTTACGGCGCAGATACGGTATTTCTTTTTGCGTAAGCAGGGTTATATCGTTTCCGTCCAGATATACATGCCCGCCGGTTACGTTTTCCTCGCGCATAACAAGCTTTGTAACAGTCGTTTTGCCTGCGCCCGACGGTCCCACCAAAAACACAAACTCGCCGTTTTCAATTTTAAAGCTTGCGCTCGCGAGAGCTACAGTGCCGTTTTCATATGTTTTATTTACATCGACAAATTCTATCATATTTCCTCCGTCAGATTTTCATAGGATTTGACGCTAAATATTTATGCACCATCATCGCAACCTTAAATACTATCGCCTGGTCAAAACGACGCAAGTCAAGACCTGTGAGCTTGTAAATCTTTTCAAGCCTGTACACAAGCGTGTTGCGATGCACAAAAAGCTGACGCGACGTTTCGCTCACATTAAGGTCGTTTTCAAAAAACTTATTAATCGTCAAAATTGTTTCGTCGTCAAGCGCTTCTATGCCGCCCTTTTTGAAAACTTCCTTTAAGAACAACTCGCATAGCTTAATTGGAAGCTGATAAATGAGACGGCCAATACCAAGATTATCGTAATTTAAAATATATTTTTCCTCGTCGAACACTTTGCCTACCTCAAGTGCAATCTGCGCCTCTTTATATGCGTTATTCAGCCCGCTGATGTTTTCCGCAACAGTGCTTACTCCCACAAGCACTGTGAGCATAGTTTCTGAATTAACAGTGTCTAAAATTGATTTTGCCATATCTTCAAGGTCCTTGGAAGTGCTGTCAGAACGCACCTGTTTTATAAGCACTATATTTTCGCGGTCTATATTTATAACAAAATCTTTCTCCTTATCGGGAAACATATGGCGGATAACCTCGTATATGCTGACGTCTGCCTTATCGTGCACACGCACGTAAAACACCGCGCGGGACGCGTCTGTATCAACATGCAGCTCGCGTGCCTTTTGATGAAGGTCAAGCGCAATAAGGTTGTCAAATATTATATTCTGCATAAAAATAGTCTTGTCATACTTCTCGTCATAATAATTCCGCACATTCGCCGCCGACACCGCAACCGCGTTGCAGCAATATTTAGAAATCTCGTCGGTGCCCTCAACATAAACGATATACTCGGGATACGGCTTTGTTGTCAATACTTTCACTGTGTAGCCGTCCTTAAAGAAAATCTTGTCGTTGTTCGGAATGGCATATATTAAATCGTCCGCCGCATCGGAACTTAGTTCCGGACCGTTTGAAGCAAGCACAAGCCCCTGCGCGTCGGCAATGCCGAACCGCTTCGGAAAAACATCCGCCATCTGTGTGACAATATCCTGAAATGCTTTACTTATCATTTCGTGTTTCCTCCTGTTCTTATTATGCATTTAAATATGAATAATCAAAATAATATACTGCTTTAATTATACTACACTTTATGTGAGTTTGTACAGTATTTTTTCAAGGATATTTGCTAATTTTAATAATTTTTTAACTTTTTTCGCAATATTTTCGTATTTATCGCTGTTTTAACATATAAAATTTCTAGAATAATCGTAAAATTTTCAAAGATATATACGATTATCTCTCAACGCAAAAAATGCCGATAAATTCTGTAAAACCAGATTTTAACGGCATTTTGTCATATTATAAATAAAAATCATGATTACCGATTGTTTTGTAGAAGGGACGGTTATTAACAATCCAAAAGCTTTCCGCAATTCTTGGGTTTAAAAAAAACAAGCTGCTGCTGACTGTGTTTGTTCCGTTAAGCGAAAGCTTTGCTGCATTTAAGCTGCCGTTTGACGGCGTATTATAAATCGCACCGTTCAGCACCGGCTGAAACTGCACTCCATGCTTTCTGTCGAAAATCACATCGTATATTGTGTTTGGATAATCGTTTGATTGAACACGATTTAAAATCACATTGCCAACTCCGATTTTTCCGTCCATAGGCTCGCCCGCGCTTTCAGACTCTATAATTCGACCCAGCCAAAAAATATCGTCCTTTGAATATTTTTCACTGTGCATATTCTCGGGCACAGTCACCCCAGATTTATTTATGCTTACCGTATAATATCCCTGCGACCAGCTTACCTGCGCGCCGAGTGTTTCGCAAATCCAGCGTACCGGAAGATATGTGCGGTTATTTTCAATAACCGGCGGTTGAGGAAGCCTTTTAGCTTTGCCGTTTACATATGCCTGACGCTCTCCAATCGTCATATCAACAGATGTTTTTCCGTCAGTTACAGAAACATGTCCTCCGCTGCCATTCCAATATACTTTATATCCCAGCGCCTCCAAAACGAAGCGTATCGGAACAAATGTAACTCCGTCATCCACAAAAACCTGCGAATCTGTGCGAATGAGCGCGCCGTTAACCTCTATATCCACCGGCACATGATATGCCCGCGCGCTCACCCCTCCGCACAGCAGAATTATAAACGATACTAATATTAAAGCTTTTTTCATCGTCATCTCCTTTCCACTCTCCATTAACGATATTACCACAAGGGACATATAAAATCAATAAGTAATATCTTCCATACAGCAGGCATATTTATAATTCAAAGGGGGATTTACATGAAGGTTTTTGTACTGAAAAAAAGATTTATAATTATACTTGCAGCTTTATGCACTGTAGGAGCAGCGGCGGGATTTTTTGCCGCAACCCGCAGCACACCTACGTTTCGCGTTGGCAATCGCGAAATTCCGATTTACTGCGTTGAACGCGGCGACAATAAAATCGCTCTGACATTCGATTGTGCGTGGAACGCTGACGATGTGGAAAATATATGCTCGACTCTAGACGCATATAATGCCAAAGCAACTTTTTTTGCCGTAGGCGATTGGGCTGAAAAATATCCCGACGCAGTTAAGCAGTTTGCGCAGAAAGGACATGAAATAGGCAATCATTCATATAATCATGCTCACTATAAAAAGCTTTCGGAATCGCAGATGCTTGCCGATATGGAAAAATGCGACGGTATACTCGAAAAGCTTTCGGGCAAAAAACCCACGCTCTTTCGCTCTCCGTACGGTGAATACAACGATACCGTTGTAAAAACCTGCGACTCTTCAGGACGCACATATATACAATGGTCAGTGGACAGCATAGACTACGGCGACGCATCGGCTGACGATATTCTTCGCCGCGCCACAACAAACGTAAAATCAGGCGACATTCTGCTTCTGCACAACGGCACAAAAAATACCGCCGCCGCGCTTCCGCAAATCCTCAAAACCCTGTCGGAGCGCGGGTTTGAATTTGTTACCGTGAGCGAGCTTATCTATACTGATAACTACACAATAGACCACTCGGGAAAACAAATAAAAAATAATAATTAAGGACTTGAATTTTTGAATCTCCTGTAGTATAATGTAGGTTACATTATTATTAACTACATAAGGAGATTGTAAATATGGTTGGCAATACAAAACCTATTGTGCTCCAGCGTGCCGACCCATGGTGCTATATGCACACGGACGGCTACTACTATTTTACAGGTTCTGTTCCCGAATATGACCGTATAGAGCTGCGCCGAGCAAAGTCTATTAAAGAGCTCTCAGACGGAGAAACCAATGTTATATGGAATAAACATGCATCGGGCGTTATGAGTCATAATATATGGGCTCCCGAACTGCATCATATAAACGGCAAATGGTATATATATTTTGCCGCAGGACGCGCGGAGGAGCATTTTCATATAGAGTGCTTTGTTCTTGAATGCGCTGACGCAGACCCTATGACCGGCAAATGGGTTGAAAAAGGACGCGTCAACACTGGCTGGGACACATTTGCGCTTGATATGACCTCGTTTATACACAAAGGCGAGCAATATGTTATATGGGCGCAGCAGCCCCCCAACGACCCGACAATAAACTCAAATTTATATATTGCTAAATGTGAAAATCCATGGACTCTGTCAACAAAAGCAGTGTGTATTTCCACTCCGGAATACGATTGGGAAATGCATAGATTTAAAGTTAATGAAGGCGCCGCGGTTCTTAATCGTAACGGAAAAATATTTGTGACATACTCTGCAAGCGACACCGGAGCCGCATACTGCATGGGCATGCTTTGGACCGACGAAAACGCGGATTTGCTGGATCCCGTTTCATGGCGCAAAAGCGATACTCCTGTACTTCAAACCTGTGAGAAATCAAAACGTTTCGGTCCCGGTCATAACAGCTTCACGGTCGGATGGGGTGAGGACATTTTAATATATCATTGCCGGCCATACGCTGAAATTGCCGGCGACCCGCTCGACGATCCTAATCGTCACGCTATGGCGGCGGCGTTTACATATGATAAAAACGGCTTTCCTGTATTTGACGCATGTTCAAGCCAAAATTATTTATAAAAATCGCATATTTAAAACGAGGATAACCATTGCGGTCTTCCTCGTTTTTTATGTATATATTTTATCTTATACGCAAGTCTTCCCCCGGCCGTAATAAAATAAAATGTAATATAAATGTAATCTGTCCCGACGAACCGCTTGGGATGGGCTCAATCGGAATTTTCAGGTATTTCATCATGTATATTCCTGTGTTGACAAGCACATTATATAGCGGTATAATGTTTCCAGTGCCACAAGATATGGGGGTCTGGTGGAAAAAACATTAAAATATTTTATATAAAATGGCAGAAGGAGAGAAATCGCTATGTTGTCAACAATCGTTAAAACGATAGTAAAAAGAGATGGAAGGCGCGTCGCGTTTGACCTTGAAAAAATTGCGGCGGCAATAAATAAGGCGTTTATCGCAAGCAAGCATATGGATAATATGAATTACGCAATTGAGCTTGCGGGCGAGGTTGCCGAAAATATTATGGACGACGGAATTAACACGCCGACGGTTGAGCAGATTCAGGACGAGGTTGAACGCGTTCTTATGGACAGAGGACACGTTAACACTGCGAAAGCTTATATTTTATACCGCGCAGAACGCACGCGGGCGCGCAGCATGAAATCCAGTCTTATGAAAACATATGAAGACATTACTTTTAAAGACTCTAAGGACAGCGATATTCAGCGCGAAAACGCTAATGTAAACAGCGACACGGCTATGGGCACAATGCTTAAATACGGTTCAGAGGGCGCAAAACAGTTTTTTGAAATGTGCGTGCTTAAACCGGAGCATTCAAAGGCGCATATTAACGGAGATATTCATATCCACGACTTAGACTTTTTAACAATGACGACAACTTGCTGCCAGATTGATCTTTTAGACCTTTTCGCAGGCGGTTTCTCAACAGGACACGGCGTTCTTCGCGAGCCTAACGACATAGCGAGCTATGCGGCTTTGGCGTGCATTGCAATACAATCAAATCAAAACGACCAGCATGGCGGACAGAGCATTGTTAATTTCGACTATGGCATGGCTCCGGGCATCATTAAAACGTATATGACAAAATACACTCAAAATCTTGCGCGGGCTATTGACCTTTTAGCAGGTGCGGCAGCCGATGAAGAGCAGCTTAAAGCCATTCGCAAAAAGCTTGTCGGGGCTGGATATGTGCTTCGTATGTGTGATAACGAAGAATATAGAAAGGCTGAGAAATCTGAGCTTTTGGAAATAGGACTTGAAGATACGCTGATAGATAAATGTCAGCAATTCGCATGCGATAAAGCTCTTTCTGAAACAGACCGCGCAACATATCAGGCGATGGAGGCTTTCATTCATAATCTTAACACAATGAATTCGCGCGCAGGCGCGCAGACGCCGTTTTCGTCAATTAACTACGGTATGGATACAACTCCCGAAGGACGCATGGCCATAAAAAATGTCTTACTTGCTCAGGAAGCGGGACTTGGGAACGGCGAAACACCAATTTTTCCAATCCATATTTTCCGCGTTAAAGAAGGCGTTAGCTACAATCCGGGAGATACAAACTACGATATGTTTAAGCTTGCATGCCGCGTGAGCGCAAAGCGTCTGTTCCCTAATTTCTCGTTTGTGGACGCCCCGTTTAACGCTCAGTATTACAACGGTACTCCGGAAACAGAAATCGCCTATATGGGCTGCCGCACAAGAGTTATCGGCAATGTACATGATAAATCAAGAGAAATATGCAATAAACGCGGAAATCTCAGCTTTACGTCGATTAATCTGCCGCGCATAGGAATACGCGCAAAAGGCGACTTGCACTGGTTTTTTGAAGAACTTGACCGCAAAATAGATCTTGTTATTGGACAGCTTTTAGACCGCTTTGAAATACAGTGTTCAAAAAAAGTCCGTAATTATCCGTTCCTTATGGGAGAAGGAGTTTGGATTGACAGCGAAAAACTTGGTCCGGACGATGAAGTGCGCGAGGTGCTGAAACACGGAACACTTTCTGTAGGCTTTATAGGTCTTGCGGAATGTCTCATGGCTTTAATGGGCGAGCATCATGGTCAGTCTGAAAAAGCTCAGAATTTAGGACTTGAAATAATTTCTCATATGCGCAGCCGAATGGATGAGGAAAGCGAAAAAACCGGACTCAATTTCACTCTTCTGGCAACTCCTGCGGAAGGATTATCAGGGCGTTTTGTGCGTATGGATAAAGAAAAATACGGAGTTATTCCCGAAATAACGGACCGCGATTATTATACGAACTCATTCCATGTCCCGGTGTATTATAACATCAGCGCGTTTGACAAAATAAAAAAAGAAGCTCCATATCATGCTCTCACAAACGCGGGACATATATCATATGTAGAGCTTGACGGAGACCCAACAAAAAATGTTGATGCGTTTGAGAAGGTTGTTCGCGCTATGCACGACGCGGGAATAGGCTATGGCTCCGTTAATCATCCCGTAGACCGCGATCCGGTATGCGGATACACAGGTATTATTGATGATATTTGCCCGTGCTGCGGACGCAAGGAATATGAAAACGGCGGCGGCTTTGAGAGAATCCGCCGTATCACAGGATATTTGGTAGGCACGCTCGACCGTTTTAACGATGCAAAACGCGCTGAAGAACATGACAGAGTTAAGCATAATGTATAACTAAAAACTACACCGCAGCAATATTAATGAACAAAAAATGGACGTCTTTTCTTGGAGTCCATTTTTTTGTTTATATAACAATCACAAAGCCTAAAAATATAAAAAAAACAACTAATTTTTAAATTCTTTAACATTATACGTGATAATGGAATTTTACGTTTTTTTTATTTTTCTCTTGACAAGACTCCTTCAATAGTCTATAATTATTTGTGCGTGCTGGTATAGCTCAGTTGGTAGAGCAGCGCATTCGTAATGCGCAGGTCGCAGGTTCAAGTCCCGTTACCAGCTCCATAATTGGAACGGATTTTTCTCCGTTCCAATTTTTGTTTGCATAAAAATCAACTACACACTCTGGTATTCCTCCTCTTTTGCGAAAAATCATACTTGCGCTGAGCTCACATGTTTGTTTATAAACGCACTCACAATAATCTGCTGCCGCTACTAACTTTTCTGTCTAAAAGCGCACTTTTTCTGTTCATATATCCTCGATTTTCTATGTTTTTTATAATTTTTCAATACATGCAAAGACATATATAACATAGTAAAAGCTGTCAGAATAAAATGTATATGATACAAAAAACAAAAGCCGTTATTTTATCATTTTAATCTTTTAAAGCTTCTCTTTGCTGCCATGATGTAGTATATTACATATGCTGTAATTGCCGCTTGACGGTATCGTTACATTGTCAAAATTCATAATTACTGTCTGACCGTAGCTTGTATTGCTGGTATCAATATGCGGCATATCCGCATTAAGGCTTGTGGATGCAGTATATATATGCTATATATCTCTCTCCTGCGGTTATTTTGTCATCAGCAGATTTTTTGTCAGCTTCCGCGCAGAATACAAAAACAGTGTCAGGATTTTCTATCTCCGGCTCTGAAGGCTTTGTCGTGGGGTTTGGGGCTTTCATCGGGTCCATCTGATATATCATCTTTTGAGACGGGCCTCATACCGGCAAGAGAATTCCAGTAAAATGCCTTTTTTGTATCAGTGTTTTGAACAGATTCAATATAAGCCATATCAATTTTTTCAGTATTTATCGATTTTAAAGTTTTGTCGATGTTGTACTCGACTGTAAGCCTTACGCAGCTTTTTCCTGACGGCGTTATTTCCGGCTCGGAGGACATATCTATTTTACAGATAATCTCATTTCCCATGCTGTCATTTTTTGTGTAAGTATAATCCGTGAACATGTCCTTGCAGCCGAGCTTATATAATTCTGTACCGACTATCGACGCGTATTTCATTGCTCCGAGATATGACGAGTGAGTATAGTCGGTCGCTTTTCCTTTTATGACACCGAGGTTATTTCCTATGTTATTTTTAAAAGTATCCGTATTTTCATCATAATAAAGGTCTGTCAGGACTTTGCTTGACAATGCCGAAAGGTCTATCGAAGGAACATTTTGTTCCTTCGATACTTCAAGCATTACGTCGCTGAAACAGTTTGCCGCGTCATGACGTGACGGCATTGCATTTGGGTTTACAAGAATTATCGGCAAATCAATATTCTTTGCCCCCTGTACCATTTCCGTAACGGCTGTTTTCATTGTATTTCTGTTTGTATCAAGCCCCGCGGTGGCTCCTTTACTGTCGGGATTCCAATAATCGTTTACTCCCGACTCCAAAAGAAATATATCGCCCTCCGCGGCATTATATATAATTCCGGGGTAGGCGGTCGTTTTAAGCGTCGCCGCCCAATAACCCGCATTTGCAAGATTTACAACCTCATACTTATCTGTGTCAATAAATTTGCCTAAAACCTGCCCCCAGCCAGTCTGTGTGTTGCCG
>CATJNN010000092.1 GCA_949742185.1 uncultured Clostridia bacterium
ACAGCAAAAAATTTTGAATATACATAAACCGCATCCATTGATTTGACGTTTTTACATAGATGCATGCGCAAATTATTGATAATATTATATTTATTAAAGGTCCCGACAGATACAAAATAATTTCATCGAATAAAGAATATACCAATCTGTTTTTCAGTTTTAAATTTACTCCAAATGGCTGAAATGCGATATAAGACGGTTTAAGCCCTATATAAGAAGCCGCCGTCAGATGGGCGAATTCATGTAGAAACATAACTGAATATGTAATCAGCAGATATTCCAACTTACGCGTTATAAAGCACAATGCAAATAATACTATTGTTAATGGATTTACATAAAGCCATTTACATATCTTTATCATTGCCGGACACCTTTGTCATAACTGTATCAAATAATATTTTCACATTCTCCTTTGAATTATTTATAATAGTATGTATATCGCTGTTATGCTTCATTGAATAGTCTATTTGATTATTAATCCAAAGTGATTGTGGGATTTGACCTTGTCTTGAAGCATAACACACGCAAAACAGCAAAACAGCAATTATAAAACGAACGCTAAGCCCTCGGGCTATTTTCTTTTTCCTCATTATATCACCTCTGTCATTAATATTATGTTTGACAATACAATATTATGACATAACAAAACGCCAGACTTTTATCTGCCTTTTTGTTAACTGCATTTGTGAGACAAACAAAAAATCCAACGGTACGTCAATACTGTTGGATTTTCATTATATCATGTATCAAGCTTCAGCACGGACATAAACGCTTCCTGCGGAACCTCCACACTGCCGACTTGGCGCATTCGCTTCTTTCCTTCCTTTTGCTTTTCCAATAGCTTTTTCTTTCGTGTAATGTCACCGCCGTAGCATTTTGCAAGCACATCCTTACGCAAAGCGCGAACTGTTTCACGGGCAATAATTTTATTGCCAATGGCCGCCTGTATCGGAACCTCAAATAACTGCCTTGGAATACTTTCTTTAAGTTTTTCAGTCATTCTGCGTCCGCGCGAATATGCCTTATCCTTGTGAACTATAAACGATAAAGCATCTACAGTCTCTCCGTTAAGTAAAATATCCAGCTTAACCAAATCAGAACGCCTGTAATCCGTTAATTCATAATCAAATGAAGCGTAGCCTTTAGTCCGTGACTTTAAAGCATCAAAAAAATCATAAACGATTTCATTAAGCGGAAGCTCATAAAAAATCTGCGCGCGCGTCTCTTCCATATACTTCATATCCTTGTAAATCCCGCGACGTTCCTGACAAAGCTCCATAACGTTGCCCACATATTCCGTAGGAACCATAATATCGGCGTTTACCATAGGTTCTTCCATATATTCAATCTCAACTGCAGGAGGAAGATTTGTTGGATTATCAATCATAACAGTTTCACCATTGGTTTTATGAATCGTATAAATAACGCTCGGCGCTGTTGTGACTAAATCCAAATTAAATTCACGTTCAAGCCTCTCCTGAATAATTTCCATATGAAGCAAACCCAGAAAACCGCAGCGAAACCCAAACCCGAGAGCAACAGATGTTTCCGGTTCAAATGAAAGCGACGCGTCGTTTAGCTGAAGTTTTGCGAGCGCATCTTTCAAATCATCGTACTGCGCACCGTCTGCAGGATATATTCCCGAATACACCATTGGATTTACCTTTTTATAACCAGGAAGCGGCTCCGATGCGGGTCTGTCGGAAGTAGTAATCGTATCTCCAACCTGGGTATCCTGTATATTCTTTATACTTGCGGCTATATATCCAACGTCGCCTGCTTTGAGCGACTCCATAGGACGAAGCCCCGACGGATGCATCGCTCCTACTTCTACAACATCAAACTCCGCTCCGCTTTGCATTAATCTTATTCTTTGCCCAATTTTTAGCGTCCCTTCTTTAACTCGAACATATACTATGACACCTTTATAGCTGTCATAATATGAATCGAAAATAAGAGCTTTTAAAGGCGCGCCTTCGTTCCCCGACGGAGCGGGTATCTTTTCTACAAGCTGCTTTAAAACATGTTCAACATTTTGCCCTGTTTTTGCAGAAATTCGGGGTGCGTCTTCGGCATATATTCCTATAACATCTTCGATTTCCTTTATAACAAATTCCGGTTGGGCAGACGGCAAATCAATTTTATTTATAACAGGTACTATTTCTAAATCATGTTCAATGGCCAAATACGTATTAGCAAGAGTCTGCGCTTCTATCCCCTGAGAAGCGTCAACCACTAAAACAGCGCCCTCACATGCAGCAAGACTTCGGGATACTTCATAATTAAAATCCACGTGTCCCGGCGTATCAATCAAGTTTAAATCATACTGTTCTCCATCGTCCGCTGTATATCTCAAACGCACTGCATGAGCTTTTATTGTTATGCCTCTTTCTCTCTCTAAATCCATGTTGTCTAAAAGCTGTTCTTCCATATCGCGCTCCTCAACCTCGCCTGTAAGCTCTAACAAACGATCCGCAAGCGTAGATTTTCCATGGTCTATATGTGCAATAATACAAAAATTCCGTATTTTATCCTGTCGTGATGACATAAACTGCCTCCCAAACTATAATTTATACAAAATATTATAGCATATTAAAATATTATTGTCACGAATTATTTTTTAAAACCTTGCTTATAACTTGGGCAATATCCTCCCCGCCGCGCACAGCTTCTTCAAGAGTGTTTCCATTACTGCCAATCTCTAAAATCAGGCTTCCCGCTGTTAAATGCTGATTAAAACGTTCCTCTCTCAAATCTATAGGTCTCATTAAAGATGGATACATGTTATTTGCTTCATTCTGCAGCTTACATGCAAAAGAGAGATTGCTGCGCCAACCGTCATGCAGCAACCCGCTTGCGTTTGTTCCAACAACAAGCATTACCTGAGCTGTTTTAACTCCATCTATATCAGTTGAAACTTTTAGCTTTGTTCCATCCTCACGAACAAGACCGTCGCGATGGATGTCCAAAACAATTTTTACGGAAGGATATTTATTCAGATTGTTTTTTACTGTTGCCATAGAACGACCATATGCACCGTTATAGGACGGATAATCATGAACTGTTGTGTCATGTATTGTCTTTATACCGTTTTGATTAAGAATATTACATACTGCGTCGCCTACAGCGACTATATTTTTTGAAAGATCCGTGTTTCTGTCGCTTCCTGAAGATGTATAGCTTTGAGAATCAGCGGGGGTATAGCTTTCGGTTGTATGCGTGTGTACAATTAATATTTGCGGTTCATCAGTATTAATTACAAACGGTAGTTTTTGAGACGCCAATGCACTTGCATCTACCTCGTAAGACGTTTTATTATTAATTGCTAATCCTTTGCTGATTTTTATATCTTCTATTTTTATCTCAGGCTTCTCGTCCATCTTGGGCTGAGTATCTATATTTTGTTCAGTGTGGGGCTTGGGCACGAATATAGAGCTATGTCCCTGTAAAATTGTTGATGGCTGTGTGATGTCAAAGCCTAGGATTGATGAAATGATTTTTTTAGCATTTGGTTTATTGTCGGGAGCCGGCAATTCGCCGTTTATTATTTCAGAATATAACTGCTCGTCCATCGCGATTGCGGGCTCCACTGAATTACATAAGATAAAAATTATATATATCATACATACAGTCGCCGCCA
>CATJNN010000093.1 GCA_949742185.1 uncultured Clostridia bacterium
ACATAAAATATGCAAAAAAGACAGTTATGCTATACAAAGACCAGCTTATATCCGTAAACAAAGGAAAATAGTAAAACTTTACCGCACCCGATATCTTGCCAATAGCCACATATGCTCCCAAACTTACAAACCATGAGCATATAACAGCATCGCGCACTGAAAATCTAAATATAGAATAATTAGTTCTTTTTTTTATTCCATATCCTCTGCTTTTCATACTGTCAGATGTATATATCGCATCATCAAAAATTCTTGTTGCAGACGCCGACAGAATTTTTCCGCAATTTTTAACTTTTACTATTATGCTTCCATCTGATATGCTGTATCCCGCATATTTTTGTACCGTTGCTGTTTCCCGTATGATAGATATAAAACGCGGTATAAACTGTAACGACATTGAAATAAGCAACGATAATGATGGAATCACTCGTCCAAATAAATATATCCATTTATCAGATGTCATTACTTCATTTATAACACGAAACCAAAGAATCATGCTTATAAGCAATACGCCTGCATAAACACCATATACTATTGACTCAAAAGTGAGAGGATTTCCTCCGGGTAAATATAATAATATTACTTCCCCTTTATGATTAAACAACGGATTTATAATTGCTGCTGCAACAAAAGCAGGAACTAAATACATAGACCCAATTTTTTGCTGGTTTATAACAACAAATATAACCGCGCACAAAAAAGATATTAATAAAAATATAGGATGCATAATAATCATTGCGTATAAAACTACAAGAAAAAAATACAGAAAATTAACTATTGGATGATACCTTCTAAATGTTTCCATACTATTCTCCCGTATACCCGTTAGCGTCTCTCCCGAGGTCGCATGTATATTCCCATTCTATAATATCGCCATCTTTGAGCGTGTATAAACCGCTTCCGTATTTAGGCGCATTACCGTTCACTTTGTACATCCATCCCGATAAGTTTCCGCAGTCAAACTCATACAGATTTGCTATCCCCTCTATGTACGCCGAGTTATAAATCGGCGCTTTTGTAAACTCCAGATGAATTCTATCTTTTTTAGTTTCTCTTTGCAAAATATTAAAAACTGTTTCTCCTTCATGAAACTCCACTGTTCTGGCAGCCATAATAATACCGTCAAACGGAATTATACGGCTTTTGTTTTCTTTCAATAAATCCATATGATTCAATACGTTATCGCATTTAATACTTATACTGCATGTCATAATTTTTTTGCTATCCTCATATGACAATGGAATTTCCGTCTCAGTGACAGTATTTACCGCAGGCTGAATATCAGGCTCTTTCGGTTTTTCGCGATTATTATCATTTACAGGAGTATTAACTGGATGCGGCGTTTGATCGATTGCATAATCCTGCACAACTACAATTTTCTCATCGTCAACTGTAAACGGCTCCTC
This sequence comes from uncultured Clostridia bacterium, assembly GCA_949742185.1. Taxonomy (GTDB): domain Bacteria; phylum Bacillota; class Clostridia; order UBA1381; family UBA1381; genus CATJNN01. The sequence goes on from CATJNN010000093.1 coordinate 1,407, forward strand.
CGGCGGATTATCTGGTACATATTCGCTAACTGAGTTATCTGTATTAGCTTGATTGGACTGATGATTCTCAAGTGCAAATATCGACACTAACCCCAAAACAAAAGCAATAATTATTAATACTTCTTTTATATGGCTTCTTTTATTTTTCATATAAAATATCCTCATTAAACCGCCAGCAAATTATATACCATTTGCGCCACATCACATCGCGAAGCTTCAGACTGCGGTAAAATTAAAAGTTCTTCCTGAGAAAATATACCGGATTTATAACAATATGCCAAAGCTGCTTTTGCCCACGTATTTATTTTCGTATAATCTTCAAACTGAGCAAGCATATCTCTTATCTGCGTCTCCGTCATATCCACATTTTGTCCCTCAATCTTTGCTGCTCGGGCAAGCATTACAGCCGCCTCTTCTTTTGTTATTGTGTTATTTGGCGAAAAATTAGTATCAGACACACCTTTTATTATTCCATTTTCATAAGCGCATGAAATATACTCCTCGCACCAGCTTCCGGACGGAACATCAGCAAAGCTATGCAGGCTTTTCCCTGTAAGTTTTAATGCTCGCACAACTATGGCTGCAAACTCTGCGCGTGAAATATTTTTATCAGGAGCAAACTCTGTATCTGAAATACCGATAATTACTCCAGATGAGGCCAGATATTCAATCGCTTTTTGATTTATATGATTCTGTATATCATCAAATTTGACTGTTGAGTTTACACTGGGCGTTATAACTTCCGCCGTTTTCTTTTCTGGTTCAACTGTCGTTACATCTTTCATGTCAAAAAAAGACGACTTATTTTCCTGTATCCGCGATAATGCGGACAATGCGCATGCAGCCTGTTCAGCAGCCATTACACTGCTATCTTCCCAATGCATATGCAAAAACCCTGTCTGATTTTGGTAAGTTAAAAGATTATCATATAGCGAAATACCATTTTTAATAAAACGTTTATCATGTATGTCAATTCCCAATTCACATAATGCCATTATAGTCTGAGCAACGCTTTCCGAATTGCCAAAACCTCCATTGTTATCTTGTTGGTCTGATAAATATCTAAGAGCATTATCGACAGCTACAGCAACATTTTCTTTATTTGTGTATTTTGCAAGAGCCTGAATTGACATAGCGGTAATATCTATATCGTTATCGCTTCCTTGCCCCATTGAAAATCGTCCGTCTTTTTGCTGCCAATTCAGTATTTCGTTAATATACTTTTCACGCGTTGCCTGATTTTCAACCTCCGCGCAAACAGGAATTTCATACTGTCTGCTGTCAAACGCTAAAAGCGCAAAAACAGCGCCGTTTATTCCCTGATAGGCTGTCTTTTCAAAATCTGCGAGCGGCTCAAGCAAATTATAACCGCATACATCTCTCGGGTCTCTGCCTATTGCAGTAATCGCTAATGCAACTCGGGCATACTCAGTATACTTCCGCTCGTGAATTACACCCTTATTTCTTTTAACTGTATCGCATACATTCTGATAATATAAGTTAAAATAATCTTTATATATACCGTTACTGCGGGCTAAAGCAAGCACAGTCCATTCTCCGCCTATGGATGAAATCTCGGGATTTGGCACCAGCTCAATAAGCTGCACGCAAATATTATTTTTATTTTGAGCAAATGCGGTATATGGCAGTAATAAAACAATACAAAGAAATATACAGTTTATTTTTTTTATCATATTTCCTCCATGGTTAATATGTAATATAATCCTTTTGAAGCTTAGCGCGGATATATCCCCTTGAATTATCTGTAGACTCTATATAGAACCCTCTGCCGTAATAAAAACGTATAAGAGGCGTCACCTTTGATCCCGTATGCAGATATATTGACTTTACTCCTTTGCGTATCATAATACGATCGACTAAATTCATAATAGATTTACCTATACCATTGTTTTGGCTTGTAACTTTAACTCCAAAACGGCTTAAATACGCAGTATGGTCTTCAAAAATCTCTACTCTGACACTACCTACCGGCGTATTGTCGGACAGCGCAATTAACACAACTTTTGTATCAATATCTCGCTTTACGTCGCTGTATGTTTCTTCAAGAGCTTCTAAATGAGGCGTATTTGCCATCTGTTGATATTTTGTGAAAGCTTCGCGCGTTATATTTAAAATATCGGGAATGTCGTCATATGTCGCCAACCGTACTTCAAATAATGATTTGAATTCCATTGTCCCTCCTACGCCATCAGCATTGCCATGACAGCTTTTTGCGCGTGGAGTCTGTTCTCCGCTTCGTCAAATATAACTGATTGCACTCCGTCTATAACGTCGTCTGTCACTTCAAATCCGCGATATGCAGGCAGACAATGCATAAATATAGCATCCTCTTTGGCTTTGGCAAACAATTCTTTATTAACCTGATATGGCATAAAAGTCTTTAGCCGTTCCTCTTTCTCTTTCTCTTGTCCCATGCTAACCCATGTATCAGTGTATACAACATCTGCGTCGGCTATTGCTTTCGCAGGATCCTCTGTTATTATAAGCTCGGAACCAGCGTTTTTAAAATCCTCTTTCGCATTTTCCACAACTTCCGTATCACAGCAATATGCTGCCGGTGTTGCAACTGCGCAGTCCATACCGACTTTTGCACATCCATACATTAAAGAATGCGCCATATTATTTCCATCTCCTATATACGCGAGTTTTAGTCCCTCGAGTTTCCCCTTATATTCCTGAGCCGTCATTAAATCTGCAAGCACCTGACACGGATGAAGCAAATCTGTGAGCGCGTTAATAACCGGAACATCTGCATATTCCGCCAAATCAAGAACATCCTGATGCGCATATGTCCGTATCATAATTCCGTCCAGATAACGAGACAAAACCTTTGCTGTATCATATATACTCTCGCCACGCCCAAGCTGAATATCATCACTTGATAAAAACAGAGGATACCCGCCGAGCTGAGTCATACCCACCTCAAAAGAAACGCGCGTACGGGTTGAAGATTTTGTGAAAATCATACCAAGCGATTTTCCCTTAAGCATAGGATGTTCTTTTCCATTTTTTAATTCTGCTTTCAGCTTTATAGCTACCGTTAAAAGTCCTTTAATTTCCTCCTGCGTTAAATCATGCAGGCTTATAAAATCTTTCATTATTGTTTTTCCCTTTCTGTTAATATAATATCTAGCTCTTCCGCAAACATATCAATATCTTTCTCAGAAATGATAAGCGGCGGAGCTATTCGTATAGTATTTCCTCCGCAAAGGCTCGTTAAAAATCCTTTATTAAATAATGCATTAAAAACATCTTTTGAAATATTTGTATTAACCTCAATTCCAATGAGCAGACCGGCGCATCTGACATCCGTAACAGAGTCGTGTTTTGCCTTTATATCAAATAGTTTTCGTTTGAAATATTCGCCCATATATTTAGCATTTTGAACCAAACTCTCCTCTTCATATATATCAAACACAGCTAATCCTGCCGCCGTTGCAAATGGATTTCCGCCGAATGTAGTGCCGTGGTCACCCGGTTCAAACGCCGACGCAATCCAGTCCTTTGCGCATAACGCGCCTATAGGTATTCCTCCGCCAAGCGCTTTTGCAGCAGTAAAAATATCCGGCTCAACACCGTACATCTGGTGCGCAAATAAATATCCAGTACGTCCCATCCCAGTCTGAACCTCATCAAATATCAATACTATTCCTTTTTCATCGCAGAGCTTACGCAACTTTTTTACATAGTCTCTGTCCATTAGATGCACACCGCTCTCGCCCTGTATAAGCTCAATCATAATCGCGGCGGTCTTATCCGTTATCGCGCTCTCAACCGCAAGAAAATCATTGGGAGGAACCTGAATAAACCCAGGCGTTAACGGTTTATATGGCTTTTGATATTTAGGCTGTCCCGTTGCTGCAACTGTTGCAAGCGTTCTGCCATGAAACGATTTATCCAGCGTTATAATTTCATATTTATCCTTATTCTGCTTATGAAAATAAATTTTAGCAAGCTTGAATGCTCCTTCATTCGCTTCTGCGCCGGAATTTGCAAAAAAAACTTTATCAGCGCACGTGCTTTCAGAAAGTTTTTGCGCCAGCTTTGCTTGATTTTCTATGTAATAAAGGCTCGATGTATGAATAAGCTTATCAAGCTGTTCTTTCAGTCTTTCTATAAATTTAGGATGAGAATGTCCTAAAGAATTAACTGCAATACCTCCAAGGAAGTCATAAAATATTCTGCCGTCATCGGCATAAAGTTTTATTCCATCGCCTCGCTCAAAGCAAACTGGCAGCCTGTCGCCAAAAGTATTCATATAATATTTTTTATCAATATTTTTTATTTCTTCGAGCATAAGCTAATCCTCCAAATATATAATTTAGAATTTATTATACACCATACTGAATAAAATTTCAATACCAAACATAATAAAATTCAATCGTTTTTTATCTTTTTTTCGTGTATAATGCCGTAATTACGCTCTAGAACCTGCTTCCCTCTCCATGCAAAAGCGCGCTCTTTATACATTTTTTTGAATTTTCTGCCGCTTATACGTTCATTAGGCCGATAGTATGATATAAGATTATCAGAAAATGCATAAATATCCGAATATTCTGCATATTTATTATGAGGGCACACCTGCTGGCATATATCGCACCCCCACACACTACCGCCTTTATATATAATATCCCGTTCTTCGGATGTTAAATGTCCATTTTTCTGGGTCAGATATGATACACATTTCTGAGCGTCAACGCCGTTTTCAGATAAAGCCCCTCCCGGACACGCCTGAATACATTTTTCACAGCCCATGCAGCTTTTCCGCATAGGCTCCCCTGCTTCAAGCATACAATCAGTAATAATATATCCTATAAAAGTATAGCTTCCATATGTTTCATTGATTAAAAATCCGTTTTTTCCCAAAAACCCCAATCCCGCACAATACGCAAGATATCGTTCGTTAAGCGGTCCTGTATCGCAAAAATCTATCCCCGCATAACCGTTTTTCTCCAACACATTAATTAATCTCCTCATTTGTTCTTTTAAAACGATATGATAGTCTTTTCCACGCGCATATTCAGAAATTTCTCCGTTACTGTTAGTGTGATATGAGCTTAATATAACAATAATTGATTTTGCTTTCTCCATAATCAAAAACGGATTAATACGTTTATTTAAGTCATTTTCTGCAAACGGAGGAACAACCTTATTTTTCAAAAAGCCGCCGAGATCATAGTAGATCTCGGCGCTGACAAATCCAATCTCAGATATTTTTGCAGCCTTTGCCGCATCCAAAAGCTTTTTTTTCATCATAAATATTTGTCCAAAATATCCTCATAGTCGTCGCGGCTATGAGCCCCAACAATACGTTCCATAACCTTACCGTTTTTAAAAACCATAACGGTAGGTATTGACACAATACCATGCATAGTAGCAAGCTCAGGCTGTTCGTCAATATTTACTTTACCTACTTTAACACGGCTGCCGTATGAATTGTCCAATTCGTCAATAATAGGTCCAACCATTCTGCACGGTCCGCACCAAGACGCCCAAAAATCCACTAAAACAAGCTCTTCTGCTTTGTTAACTTCTCCATCAAAGTTTTCCTTAGTTAATTCTGTAATCATGTTAATCACCATAGCCTTTCTGTCCTCAAACAATAATAAAAAATTTTAATGTTTTGCTTCCATTAAACAAATATGTGCATTATAACCTATATAATTTCTTTTACTTCAATAGCTTATCATGACATTTCTTTTTTATTCATAGTATGGAATAGAAGAATATATAGTATTCTGAGTTTTAGGGCTCTCTACTTCTACAAAGGCGCGTTTATCATTTAAAAACATATAATTCTTGTTGACAAACTTAGCGCTTGAAGAAATAAGTACTCTTAAATATTTAGCGTCTGTCTCGGAATCTTCGGCAATCTCAAAATAAGGACATCCGTTTGATATTTTCTCGTCCAGCAAGGTAAAGATTTCTCCGTTATCCTGCATTTCAACCACCCAATTCTGGGAATCATCAATTACAAGCCGTCCCTTACTGTCTTTTTGTGCCGACGTTATAAGTCGTACCTTTTCTTTTGAGCCATCATTGTCCATGTCATACGAAAAACTTTTAACCTCAGTCCACTCAGACACCGACTTAGAATCAGACGATGCATATATATACACATCCGGAGCTTTCGTGGGTTCCGTTGTTGGAGCCTCAGTCTGAAGAACAGGGTTAGGTGTTGCATCAATCGTTTTGCTTTCATTTCCACATGCGCTTAATGCAAGCATAACGCATAATGCCATAAACAAAAATATTTTCTTCATTTTTCTTTCTCCTTTAAATCTATGTATTTGCTCCCTTTAATTTTATAAACAGCGCGTCCGCTTGTTAAATCGGTAATTTCATTGAGTATTGACTGAGTCTTTTCCTGCTCAAGACATAAATAAAATAAAACTTCGTTCCCATATACAGCGTCATCTAAAATAAGTTTATCCGAAGCAATTTTATATTGCATCTTTCCCACAAGAGAGTAGTCGACATTTATTTCCACAACATCGCATAATATTCTCGTGACAATTCCTGCTGCTTCAAGCCCGCTGCGCGCGCTTGCCCCATACATATGCACCAATCCGCCTGTGCCTAAAAGAGTCCCGCCGAAATAACGCGTCACAACAACAATAACATCGACAATTCCTTCTTTGCGGATTGTGTCAAGTACGGGCATTCCCGCTGTCCCCTGCGGTTCGCCGTCATCAGAATAACGAAAAATGTTATTTTCGTCAATAACATATGCATATACATGATGCGTTGCATCGGGATATTTTGAACGAATTTCATTTAAAAACTCTAATGCATCCTGCTCATTATCCACCGGCTTAACATCGGCTATAAATTTTGATTTTTTTTCAATCAAAAGATTTTCGCCCCTGTTTGAAACTGTTTTATAAAAATTTTTTTCAGAAATCTTCACGCACCTCCGATTTCATATATTTTAACCCTTTCATATATAGCTGAATCAGCAAGAATTGTCATAAGCGTCCCCTCTGATGTATACTCTTCCGATAAAACCTTATGCTTTTCATGTATCTCATTTACAAGCGCGCCCTCGTTATATGGAATACAAATCTCTATACGCCGCTTTTTCCCCGGAGAAACATCAGATATTGCATTCATCAAATCATCTAATCCATCTCCAGATTTGGCAGAAATATATACTGTTTTATCATATTTTTCAAGCATCTGCGGCTTTTCTTCTATTTTATCACATTTATTATAAACAGCAATAATCGGTTTCCCTACAGCTCCTATATCCATCATAACATGTTCTACAACACATATCTGATTATTCATTTCATCACTCGAAGCATCTATGACATGCAGCAATACGTCTGCAACCACAGCTTCCTCAAGCGTAGATTTAAACGCTTCAACTAAATGATGTGGCAGTTTTCGTATAAATCCAACTGTGTCGCACAAAAGAATTTTTCTATTATCTTCAAGAGTAACCCCTCGTGACGTTGTATCAAGAGTTGCAAAAAGCTTATCTTCCGCAAGCACACTGGCATCAGTAAGCTTATTTAACAACGAGGACTTCCCTGCATTAGTATAGCCTATAAGCGCCGCTGTAATAACTCCATCCTTCTTTCGGCGCGAACGTATAAGTTCTCTGTGATTGGACAAATCTGTTAGCTCGCGTTCCAACGTTGAAATTCGGCGATGTATGTGCCGCCTGTCACTCTCAAGTTTTGTTTCACCAGGTCCGCGTGTTCCTATTCCCGCGCCGGTTCTGGAAAGCTGAACGCCTAACCCCCTCAGACGCGGCAAACGATATTTAAGCTGTGCGAGTTCTACCTGCAGCTTCCCCTCTCCGCTTTTTGCATGCATAGCAAAAATATCAAGAATAAGCATTGAACGGTCTAATATCTTAGCTCCCAGCAAATCAGATAAATTTCTTATTTGCATAGGTGAAAGTTCATCATCAAATACTACGCAATCTGCAGCCAAATCGTTAATTGCAATTCTTAATTCTTCAATTTTTCCCTCCCCCATATAAGCGGCAGCCTCAATATTCCGTTTATTCTGAACCATGATACCAACAACGTCGCCGCCGGCTGTCTTGACAAGCTCCCCTAACTCTTCTATAGAATTGTCTGTTGTATCTTGCAATGCATCGCGTTCGCCTGTATGCACTCCGGCTAAAATTACGCGTTCACGTTTTTCTTCATTACTCTGCATACCATTTTTCTCCTTATTTTTATACCTAAAATATATTATAACAAATATTCTGCATTTCGTATACCCTTTTTATAAAATTAAA
>CATJNN010000094.1 GCA_949742185.1 uncultured Clostridia bacterium
CCGCCGCCGCAAGCAATCTGCCGCTCGCGTCGCGCGCAGAATTCGGATACTGCACAGCTTTTTCTATATCTTTAATTGTTATAAGCCCTTTTAAATGATTGCCTTCGTCAACTATAGGGAGTTTTTCAATCTTATATTTTCTCAGAATCTCCTGCGCCTGAGCAAGAGTTGTGCCTTCAGCCGCAGTTATAAGATTTTCCTTTGTCATTGCATCGTTAATTTTCTTGGAGAAATCAACCTCAAAACGCAAATCACGGTTTGTTAATATTCCAACCAAATGATTTTCTTCATCACATATAGGCACTCCGGATATTTTATATCTGCCCATAAGCTCGTCCGCATCTCGGAGTGTATGCGCGGGAGATAAGCTGAACGGATTTACAATAACGCCGTTTTCCGAACGCTTTACCTTATCCACCTCTGCCGCCTGTTCGGCAATAGTCATATTTTTATGTATCACCCCGATACCGCCCTCGCGCGCAATCGCTATAGCCATCGGAGCCTCCGTAACCGTATCCATTGCGGAACTCATAAGCGGAATATTGAGCTTAACGGTTTTTGTCAAATTAGTTGTGAGCACAGCCTCGTTAGGCGTAAAATCCGATGCCTGCGGCAGCAGCAAAACATCGTCAAAGGTTAGTCCTTCTTTTGCGAATTTGTCTGACATAAAATCTCCCTCCCATATCTTTTAATTGCTATTGTTTTACTCATTATTCTATCAAATTTTATTCGCTTTTTCAAGCACTTTTTCACTAATAAAAATATTTGTCGCAAAAGCACAGTTTTTTTCTTTTTTTAGAATAAAAAATATCTAATGAAAACAAAAATAATATTGAACGTTAACGGCTAAACTCCCGAACATACATTAACAAAAAATAGCGTATCTCTTGATAAAATGATACGCTACTTTTTATGTATTTTCTTACAGCACGCAATACTGCCGCATATATTGTTCCATTCTCTGAAGCGCGTCGCTGTATTCGGAATGAGCGGCTAAATAATCATGCACGTCGCGCACAGTTATAATAGAATGCACTTTTATTCCAAACTCGTCCATAACCTCCATAACAGCAGTTTTTCCAGCCGTCTGTCCAACCTCGCAGCGGTCTACCGATATAAACATATCAGTCACATCAACCTTTGCCGCAGAATAAAGCGCAGGCATTGTTTCACGCACCGCCGTACCGGCTGTGATTACGTCTTCAATAATTATTATCTTATCGCCGTCGGCAGGTTTATATCCTACAAGATTACCTCCCTCGCCGTGGTCTTTTGCTTCCTTGCGATTAAAAAAGTACGGCTTATCAATATCATATTCGGAAGCAAGCGCGCCCGCCGCCGCCGTAACAAGCGGAATACCCTTGTACGCCGGTCCGAACATCGCGGTAAAACCGTCGCCGCATTCCTCTTTTATAAGCTCGGCATAGAATTTTCCGAGCGTGTCAATTTGTCTTCCGGTTCTGTAGTTACCTGTGTTCACAAAATACGGCGTATTGCGCCCGCTTTTTGTCACAAAATCTCCCAAACGCAGCACGTCCGCGCTCATCATAAACTCAATAAATGATTTTTTATCCATAGCATATACCTCCTGTTTATCAGTCTTTTTTTATCAGCTCGCAAAGCGCGTTAAATTCGTCGCGCGAAAGTGTTACTCCCTTACCCATTTTCTCATGGTCGGGCGACCAATCACGTATATCGAATTTCGGCTCGCGTCCATTCCAGCTTATAAGATTCAGCTCCTTTGTCCATCCTGCCGCGCTCGTTCCTATAACTCCGAGGCTTTGCACAATCTCATATTTCAGGTCAGCCATTTTCTCCCGCCTTTCTTAAAATCTTACCAAATTTCAATGCAAATACTGTTGACGTCGTCGTCGCCGCTAATATATCCGCCGCGGGCTGCGCCCAGAACACGCCGATAGTCCCAAATATTGCAGACAATATATAAACAAGCGGTATCAGCAGCACAATCTTTCTCAAAAGCGCAAGCATAAGCGATACCTTCGCCTGACCGAGCGACAAAAACGTATTTTGACACGCCATTTGCGCGCCCATCATCCATGTGCCTCCAACGAATATACGAAGATATCGTCCCGCTGTATTTGCAAGCTCGGCATTATCTGTGAAGATAAACGCAAACGCTCGCGGGAACAGCTCGCATACCAGTGTAAAAAACACCGTAAATGTCATGCATGATATTAAAAGCAGCCTAAACACCTCTCGAACACGAGAAAAGTTCTTCGCCCCAAAATTATAGCTTGATATTGGCTGCGCGCCTTGAATAAGCCCCTGAATAGGCATAAGCGCAAACTGCATTATACTTGTTATAATGGTCATAGAACCTACAGCCATATCGCCGCCGTAACGCTGAAGCGTCGAATTCAGCGCTATAGTTACCAAACTCTCGGTTGACTGCATAATAAACGGCGATACGCCGAGCGACATGGTTCCGAACACCACCCGCGCTTTAAGACGCAAATATTTCTTTCTTATACGCAGAACAGTCCGTTTACCAAACAAAAAAATCAACACCCACAGCGCAGACGCACACTGCGAAATCACCGTTGCAAGCGCAGCTCCGCGCACTCCCAATCCAAGCACAAATATAAACAGCGGATCAAGCGCAATATTCAGAGCAGCGCCTATAAGCACCGTCGCCATACTTGTTCTCGCAAATCCCTGCGAAGTTATAAATGCGTTCATTCCAACCGTCAACTGAACAAAAAGCGTTCCTATAAGATAAATTGAAAGATAACTTTCGGCATATGATATTGTCCTGTCGCTCGCTCCAAATGCATAAAGCATTGGGCGTTTTAATATAGAAAAAATTGCTGTTAACACTGCCGACATAATAATCAGCATAACGAACGAATTCGTCATAATCTGCTCCGCGCCGTCATTATCCCCCTGCCCCATTTTAATTGAAGCAAGAGGCGCTCCTCCCATTCCTACAAGCGCGCTGAACGCAGTTATTATAACTATAATGGGAAACGTTATTCCAACACCGGTTAAAGCCTCCGCGCCTACGTTTGGAATTCTACCTATATAAATGCGGTCTACAATATTATAAAGCGCATTCACCAACTGTGCTGCAATAGCAGGAGCCGCCAGCCTGAAAAGCAGTCGTCCCACTTTATCTTTTCCTAAATCGTTCATGCTTTCTCCTAATCTCTGAAATATAGTCCTCGTATTTTTTTCAATACATTGCGTTCCAATCGCGACACATGCATCTGAGACATATCCCATTTATCCGCAATTTCTTTCTGTGTGCAGTTTTCATAGTATCGCAGTTTTATGAAATCAATTTCCTTTTCTGTAAGATGCTCCGCGCAATAACGAATAAAATCGCGGTTTTCCACCATCATAAAATGATTGTCCTCATATCCCAGCGTATATGACATCATTAACGAATCGTTATGCGAAGCGTCGTCTTCAAGCGATTGAATAAACGCGGTTCCGCCCGCGTCATATGCCATCTGAACCTCTTTTTCAGACAAATTAAGCATACGCGCAAGCTCTTTATTTGTGATTTTCTCACCCGCCTGACTGCGCCGTATACGCTCAGCCTTGCAGAAAATTTCATACAGCGTGCGCGGCACTTTTATAAAACTCCCCTTATCGCGAAAATAATGCCTTATTTCTCCGAGTACAGTGGGAGTTGCGTATGTAGGAAATTTTATGTTTTTTTCGGGGTCGAACCGTTCCACTGCCGACAGAATACCGATACAAGCAACCTGATAAATATCGTCATATTCTATTCCGCGGTTTATAAATTTTCTGGAAAGAATCTCAGCTATATACATATATCGGTCCACAAGAATGTCGCGGAGCTTTTTATCGCGCGTTCTGCGGTACTCGCAAAACATTTCGTATTCCGTTGTATCGGCTGTGTCGCGTTTGACAACCGCCATAAAAACACCCCCCTACTCCCCGAATCCTATTATTTTATTCGCAAGACGCACAGCATTATCATGATTTAAAACGCTTTTTTCCTTATCGACATCCGCCTGCGGAATTTTTCGGACAAGAAGGTATAAATCGTCTGTCTTAAAACCAAGTTTTTCAAAATACTCGTTGCTTTTAAGACTAACCGCATATTCCGCGCCATTCTTCTTAGACGTTAAAGCGGGGTCAATCCCGCCTTTTGCCCATGCGGAAACCTCTTCAAATAAATCCTCCGAATACTGGCGGTTTAACATACGGTTTAACTGTTCTCCGGAAAAAATATATAAATATGAATCTGCCCCCTGAAATTCCATATCAAGTTTTGTTATCATAGCCATGTTATACTCGGAGCCGGCATTGGCAGTCCCCTCCTTCGCTATGGTAAGCTGCTGGATTCTCAGTTCTTTTTTATTGTTGCCCGTTATATCCTCAATATCCTCGCTCATAATATTTTCAAGATTGCTGATGCTTTCGTCGGTATACATTACATCGCCGGCATAAGTAATCTGCAAATCGTAATGTATACGGGTTGCGCATTGAACAAGCGTCCCCACAGCAGCAGCCAGAATAATCGCTGTAAATATTGTGTGCAGCTTATAATAATCCCAAAAATAACTCCACCACGCTTTCGTAAATCGTTTTGGAATTTCCCCGTACTTCTCCATTTATTTATCCTCTCTATGTCCGCTCAGCTTGGCAGCTTTGCCTTAATCTCTGTTTCAAAATTTATCATTTTTTATTAGAATTATTTTCATAAAAACAATCCACTATATGACATTCAATAGTATAACATAAGCAAACTTCTTTTTCAATATAAATATTAAACACATATACCTCAAAATGCAAAACTACAATATAATATATTTAAAACAGCAAAAAACATACCGCGCTGCACGGAACGTTTCCATATCACAGCTACGCTTACAGTGTTCCCTTTCAAAAAGTTCTTTTCATATTTTAAAATACCGGTATAACCTATAGATACAGGCTATACCGGCTCAAAATATTTTCTGAAAACGTAATCTGCTTTCATTAATAATCTTTATTTTTCAATTTTTTAAAATCAACATGAAAATCATGCCTCATACTGCAATATTGATTGTGAGCAACAATTATATGGTCATATAGCTCAACGTCTATATATGCCAGAGCTCTGCAAATCATCGCCGTAACGTCTCTGTCTTCCTGCGACGGCGTAAGAACGCCGTTCGGATGATTATGAGCCAAAAGCACACGACTCGCGCCCAAATTAAGAGCGCGCGATATTATTTCCCGCGTATATACCGGCGCAGATGATTTTGAACCCTGCGACAGCATTTCCGCGGCAAGTATACGATTTCCGCTCCCAAGACATATTATATGAAATTGCTCAACAGTAACTCCATAAAACATAGCGCAGACAATTTTACCCATATTCTCCGCCGACAACGTTTCATTCACAATATTCTGCTTGCTCTTAAAATACTGTCTGCACAAATCGCTTTGCATACTTATAAGACACGCTGCCACCTCTCCCACGCCTTCCACCTGCATTAAACTCTCAATGCTCGCCTCAAATACATTGGCAAGCGTTCCAAACCGTGCAAGCAGACGATGCGCCGTGTTGTTTGTGTTGCTTTGCGGAATGGCATAGAACAGCAAAAGCTCCAATATCTCATGCTCCGGCATACTGTCAAGCCCGCTGTTTTTATATTTCTGCCTGAGCCTCTGCCGATGTCCCTTGTGTATTCCGCCGTCTCCCATTAACTTTTCCTCCGTTTACTGCAACTCGTCGAGCGAACGAAATTCGTAGCCCTTTTCCCTTGCATATGTAATAATATTCTCAAGAGCGCCTGCGTTATCCTTTGACACGGCATGCAAAAGAATTATCGCTCCGTCGTGCAGATACGGCGTTGTCTGTTCATACGCATAATCCGCTCCGCGCTGTGTCTTCGGGTCCCAGTCCTTATAAGCAAAGCTCCAGAATATCGTCTTATATCCCAGTCCCTGCGCCGCGGCAAGCAGACGCTCGCTGTATTCGCCCTCCGGCGGACGCATATAGCGCATTGTATAGCCATAAAGCTCCTCCGACATATCATTCAAAGCCGTAAGCTCCTCCGACATCTTCTCCGCCGACGAAAGCTTCGGCAAATTGGGGTGATGCACTGTATGATTACCAACAATATGCCCCTCGTCTATCATTCTGCGTACAAGCTCCGTCTGTTCTTTCAGATACGGTCCAGTTACAAAAAACGCGGCGGGAGCCGAGCATTTCTTCAAAGTATCCAGTATACTTTGCGTATACCCGTTTTCATATCCCTCGTCAAAAGTTAAATAAACTGCTTTTGGCTTAGACTGGTCCATATAATAAGTATCATATTTTTTAAAAAGCTCTTTAGTTGATTCAAATATATCGGGCTCCGAGCCTTTTATCTTTTTAAAGCCCCATCCGCTTCCCTTGTTATCAAGAGAATTACAGCGGGTAAAATCCGGCAAACTTTTTTCCGGCGCAGCAGCTTGCGCCGCCGGAGTGCTGACGGGCGTCCGAGCGCTCTGCGTATCATCTGCCGGCGCATACTGGCATCCTGCCAACATACAAACAGCGCAAAACATCAAAATCAATTTCTTTTTCATAACAGCTTCTCCTTTATACACATAACAACTCATATGCTTAATTATATTTTCACATATCAGATATATGACAGTTTGGAGAAACTACATTATCAGTATATTTGCATACAGTTTATCACATTATTTTGGGAATTGCAATAATAACTGTCGAAAATACACCGTAAAACGTAATATTCCCTTAACCTGTTAAAACAAAACCGCAAAAAATATATTTAATATTTATACTAAAAAACATTTATTACAACACATTTCATAAAAATTACACACACATTTTTTAATTTTTTGCAATAATATAAGCAAAATATACAAATATTTTTCCAGAAACAAGGAAAAACAAGCGTAAATCATGCAGTTTTATTACTGGATTATTACAAAGAATTAAAAAAGTTATTAAAAAAGTTTGACAAACACTTAAATATGCGTTATAATAAATCCGTAATAAATTTGAAACATATGAAAAAGCAAGACAATTTTGGGAGGTATATGGTATGTGGAACTTGAAACATACAATTGTTGCTGCAATAGCCATTGTAATGATCAGTTCATTAGCTACAACTCAGTCTGCACAGTTTAAATCAGCAAAGGCCGACAGTATTCAGGCAGGCGGCGCAGCGGCTCAAACGGTTACCGTAAGTCAGCCGGAGGCGGAGCAGCCAAAGGTTACTGTTGAAGTTTGGCATCAGTCAATAACAGAGGACACAATTTCAGAAGTAAAGGATAATGCTGCTAATCAGAGCAATTCAGCATATGTACTTATTCACGACGGCGCGCTCAACGTTCATGTTGACGCGGGCATTGAATCGGAGGTCGTTGACCAGCTTATGGCGGGAAGCAAAGTTTCCGTTCTGTCTGAAGGCAACGGCTGGTATCAGATTGCATACGGCAATGAGGGCAAAACCGGATATGTTATTTCCGAAGCCATAACAGCTTCTTATGACGAAGCAAAAGCGGCGGCTCTTGAAAATCTTATGTATGAAACAGGGAGCGCGATTGTAGGCGAAGGAGCCCTTAATATAAGAAGCGCGGCAAGCATGGACGCCGAGGTTGTAGATCAGCTTGACAACGGCGACCAGGTAATCGTTGTTTCCAACGGCGGCGAGTGGCTTCATGTATATTACGGTAAGGATTATAACATGGGCTATGTATCCGCGGCGGCCGTTAAGCTCGACGGTTTGATTTTAAGAGAGCAGGTTCAGAAAAACATTAACGACCGCGTTGCCGCAAGCGCAATCGGCAAAGGTGTTATTTCAATTTCCGACGGCGCGGTTAACGTCCGTGCGGAAGCAAGTGAAAACGCAGACGTTAAAACACAGCTTTCAAATAAAACAAACGTACTTGTTCTGTCGAGGGGCAATGGATGGACAAAAATAGCTTACGGAAACAGCAACTCTATCGGCTATGTAAAATCTGAATATGTAGTTGACCCCGTTATAGATATTTCCAGAAGCTCAGACAATAATATGCGCCAGCAGCAAAGTGCGTCGTCGTCAAAAGCTTCAAAATCATCAGATAAAAAGAGCAGCAGTACATCATCAAAAGAAGAATCTGCTCCGGCAAAAGCAAGCTCAAAGGGAGCGGCTATTGTTGCCGAAGCCGAAAAATACTTAGGCGTTAAATACGTATACGGCGGCACATCACCGTCAGGCTTTGACTGCTCAGGTCTCGTTCAGTATGTTATGAGAAAGCAAGGCATAAGCGTTCCGCGTTCTTCAGGCTCGCAGTTCGGCAGCGGCGTTTCTGTTTCAAGAAGCAATCTTCAGCCCGGAGACTTGGTGTTCTTCAGAAGCGGCGGCTCAATATCCCATGTTGGAATTTATGTCGGCGGCGGTCAGATGATTCACGCTCCGCGTACAGGCAAAACAGTGTCATACACTTCCATCGATTCTGTAAGCAGACAAAAATCATTTGCAGGCGGAAGACGAGTTTATTAAAATTGAATGCGCAAACGGACGCTGCGGCGTCCGTTTTTTGTTGCCTATAACATGTTATCATCGAATTATAACATGTTTTCTTTAATGTTCATTAGGTGAA
>CATJNN010000095.1 GCA_949742185.1 uncultured Clostridia bacterium
CCTCTACGCAGCCATCTTCTTTCTCAAGGTTATCCATTTTGTTAAGAATAAAGATAAAACGATCCTTAGAACATTTTCCGCGAACCTTCATGCTTTTCGCTACTTGTTCAATTAGAACGGCATCGTCATCGGTACCCCATGTGTCCGGAAAAACAAACAAAATAAGCGCCTTGGAGGATTCGTCCAGCAGATTCCATAGTTTGGCTTTATGTTCTCGATTACGGGCAGAGGTAGGGCCGGGAGTGTCAACTAAAACCAAGGAAGTCTTCTCCTCCTGTACCGTCCCATCCGTGCGTATAAATGGGATTTTTCCAAAAACGCGAATTTCTGCAACCCGCTCATCTTCATTTAACCTTTTCATGGTGCCGCCGGTAATACGCTCGTAAGATTCTATACGCTGTTCATTTTCGTCATAGACCTCTGCGCGAAAGCTGCCGCAGTCTTCATCCTTAATCTTAGTGATGGTAGCAGTGCAGGCCTCCGCTTGCGACGGCATCAGCTTTGCACCGAGCATAGCGTTGATAAGTGTCGATTTTCCGGCGCTCATGATAGCAACAACGAATACTTCAAACTCATCGCTCATAGCCTTATGAAACGCGTCTTTAATTTGCTGAGAATCACGCAGTTCTGGGAATGGGCAATCTTTCCCGATAATCTCTTGAAATACCTCTTCAATCAAACCATCTTTGTCTGCAGTTTCTTTTGCAGGAATCTGCTCTAGCTTCGCAGTCAACTCACCGCGTTCAACAGCCTGTGCGAAGACTTCTTTCAAGTCTTCAAAATCCAAAAGCGTTCCATGGAATGTAACATCAAAATCGTTATCGTTATATTCCTCAACCAAAATCTTGGGGAAATTTTCCACCCACTCCTGCAAGCGTTTCTCCTCAAAGCCTTCCAAGAGCTTGCTGTTGTCAGCCGGAGGTCTCCCGTCAACGGTAAGCTCCGTTTCCAGTTTATAGGGATTGTACTTGAGAAAAACTTTCTTCATTTTTATCACTCTCCTAATAGTATATTTTCAAGACCGTACAGCCCACACCTGATACTCATCTGCGTTAGGATATCATCGCCTGCATTCTCATAGGAAACATTGTAGTATCGACCCAGGTCATACTCTGGAATGCTATATTGTTCCATATAAATTGCAAGCTTTTTTTCCTTAATTTTATCCAACGGAACTTCCGCCAGTTTCAGTTTAATCAATAGAGAAAAATATGCGGATATGGGATAAACCACAGGGGCTTCATATCCTAACTGAACAAGATCGGCTTTTACGCCCTGTATGCTTTCTTCGATGGAGTCCTCAGACATTTCAAATATATCCGCTTTATTCAAAACGAAAATAACCTTTTCTTTTGGGACGTTTTCCGCGATATATTTTAAATGGGAAATTTCATTGTCCGTTCCAAGTTGATTGGCGTTTAGAACATAGACCAGCAAATTGTATTGACAATCTCGGATAGCCTTTTTTGCCGTTACACCGTGGCTGCGATTGATAGCCGAGTTGGTGCCGGGAGTATCAATGATGCAAACACGGTTTTGCGCCTCCGCAAAAGTACGATAGCTGGAAGCAATTTGGCAGTCTCCCGCCTTTTCGGTCGCAAGCAAAGTATCTGCATCTGCATCAAAAATCAACTGAGATGCGCTGACCGAATTTTCCCCATCTTCAAAGGGCTTGTTATATAACCGACAAATATGACCGGTGCAAGCCTCCTGAGCTGTGCGCATGAGCCGCTTACCCACAACCGCATTGATAAGGGTGGACTTTCCGGCGCTCATGGTAGCGGTAACCAAGATGGTTTTTATAGGCGTTTCAAAAAATTTTTTCTCACGGTTCCAGAACGAAACCAATTCTGCAACGCTGTCCATACCCTTTTCCAATGCAGTCCCGCGGTACAGAGCTGAAAACAAAAGATCAAGCTTTCTGTGGCAGCGGGTAGGGAAAAAAACTTTTAAATCCTGAAGAATTGCCTTAGCCGCATTTTCATCCAAAAAGGCGCACAAGAAAAGGCAGTCAACAACAAACACAAAGCGGTAAGTAAGCGCTTTGAATCGTTTAATCTTTAACGCAGCAATCTTTCTCATTGCATGTTTTATCTCTGATTCAGCAAGCGGAGTAAAGGTCTGGGGTAAGTATTCCTCTCCCGAAAGAGAGTTGCAATAATGCTCCAGCATGGAAAACGCGAACGTATCATTGCCGCTGTCATGCTTCCTGACAAAATAGTCAAGAGCGCGGCAATAATTCTCTTTATAAGAGCGCTTTTCCTGTAAAACAGGATGTTTTTTTAAATAAAATGATCTGCATAAATATGTAAGTACATCTCTGTTCATGCCAACTCCACACTTTCCATCCTTTTCAGCAGCTTGCCGTTCGATAATGTTATTCCAAAACTCTCACATAGTCGCCTTGGCTTTTCAGCCACATATCAATGCCTTTGCCGTAGCATTCCGCTCTGATTGTATATGTATTTCCTTCATTTTTCTCTATTTCGGCGGTCGGTATCTTGTCGAGTACCGCTTCGACAGACGGACCGTTATATTCAAACTTAATTTTTTTCAAATTGCCGGGGTACATATAAAACACGCGTTTTCTGAACTCCCCGTCGTTAAATCTGTCCTTATAGGGAACAACGAATTTTTCCTTAGTTCCCGCAATTTTTGAAATTCTGTCTATCCGAAACACCGTAGGGTAGTTTTTCATATGGTCGGCATACCACGCGATAAGGTAAAAATAAAATTCCGAAAACATAATTGCCAGCGGTTCTATATGCGCTTCGACAATC
>CATJNN010000096.1 GCA_949742185.1 uncultured Clostridia bacterium
ATAAAAAAATAAAATTACAGGGAAATATAATGATTAATATCAGACACGTGCAGAACAAAGACAAGGATTTTTGGTTTAGTTTAGACAGACATCTGCCCGAATCGGAATTCTGCAAAAAAGTAAGAGATAAAACAGGATATGTGCTGTTGGAAAACAATATACCCGTCGGTCTGCTTCGATACAACCTTTTTTGGGACAACACCCCCTTTTGCGCCATGCTTTTTGTCGAATGCAATATGCGCGGCAAGGGGTATGGAAAAAAGCTCATGCTGCATTGGGAAAAAGAAATGAAATCTATGGGATATAAAATGGTTATGACCTCCACACAATCAGACGAAAACGCCCAGAACTTTTATCGCCGGCACGGTTATCAGGACGCGGGGGTTCTGCTTTTGAATATACCTGAATACGAGCAGCCTGCGGAAATCTTTTTTATTAAGGCGATATAAATTCCTATAACAGACAATAAAAAAATCAGACAAAAAACTTAAGAAAGAAGTGATTTAAAATGTCAAACACACCGCTTTTTGATAAGATAGACGAATATGCTCGCCGTCGGCGCGTATCTTTCGCCATGCCTGGACACAAAGGCGGCAAGGGACTTGACCGCACTATTCAGCACAATCCGTTCCGTCTTGATGTGACCGAGCTTTCAGACACAGAAGATTTATATGCTCCCTCCCATGCGCTCAGCAGCTCCAGGCAAGCTGCGGCTGAATTTTTTGGCGCGCAGGACACATTTTTTCTCGTTAACGGCTCAACGGCAGGAATATATGCCATGCTCGCCGCTTCATGCTCTCCCGGCGATACTGTGCTTGTAAACCGCGCATGTCACGCGTCGGTTATTAATGCGTGCGTGATGCTCGGCTTGTCTCCTGTTTTCATAAAGCAGGATATTATAGACTCTTTTGCAATTCCGGCAGCGATAAATCAAAAAAACGTTGCTGATATGCTCGATAAGTATCCGAATACAAAGGCTGTGCTTGTCACTTCACCGTCGTATTACGGACTTGCTTCCGATTTGTCTGTGCTTGCAAAAATAACTCACACGCGTGGCATACCTCTGCTTGTCGACGAAGCGCACGGAGCGCATTTTGCCGTTGATGAAAGCATCTTCCCCAAAACGGCTATGAGTCAAGGCGCAGACCTGTCAGTTCAGAGCGCGCATAAAACGCTTAACGCTCTTAATCAGGCGTCATATCTGCACTACAACAGTGACATCATAGACAAAGACCGCGTGCGCGACGCGTTGAGAATGCTCCAGACCTCCAGTCCGTCATATTTAATTGCATCGTCGGCGGATTTAGCGCGCGGCGAGCTTGTCTCCTCGGGGAAACGCATGTGGAACGCTTTATTTGAACGGTGCGAAAATCTTCGGGAAAAGGTTGCGGCACGAACAAAGGTGAAATTCATGTCTATGCTTATGAACTCTCAGTATAATATAGAAAAAGTTGATGAAACGCGCATTGTCATGAATTTTTCAGCATATAAAACGACAGGATTCGAGGTTTCGGACATGCTTCGCGAGGACTACGGTATTGATGTAGAAATGGCGGATTTGCTGAATATTGTGTGCATCGCCACCCCCGCCAACACACAAAGCGATTTTGCAAAACTTGAGCGCGGGGTGACCGCTATATGCGATTCGCTTGCTCCCGCTGAAACAGAGCCTGCTTTTCCGCCGCCGCCTATTCCGGATATGGCGATGACTCCGCAGAAAGCATTTTATTCTAAAGGCTCATATGTAAGACTAGACGAAGCGGTGGGCTGCGTGTCACGTTCAACGGTTATCGCATATCCTCCCGCCGTGCCGATTATATGCGCGGGCGAACTTGTGACCGGCGAGTGCGCAGGGTATATCAGCGCGCTTATGGAGGTTGGCGCCAAGCTCATAGGACTTAACGAAAACGGATTTATATCTATTGTGGAGTAGAACATGGACGAAGAATTAAAAATCACCGGTCTTGTTACCGACATTATTTACGCCAACAGCGATAACGGATACACCGTATGCGAAATTGAGTCGTCAGAAGACGGCTCTTTAACCGCAACCGGATATATGCCGTATCTGACCGAGGGGGAAAACGTGTGTCTCACGGGCGTCTGGACAACGCACCCCGAATACGGCGACCAATTTAAAGTCAGCATATATGAGAGTGTTTTACCGTCTGACGAACAGTCTGTTCTGCAATACCTTTCATCCGGCATTGTTGCAGGAGTCGGCGCGGCAACAGCGAAGCGGCTTGTCGAACGTTTCGGAGCCGACACTCTAAACATAATGCTTACTGAGCCTAAAAGACTCAGCGAGCTAAAAGGCATAAGCGAGAAAAAAGCTCTGAAAATCGGAGAATCATATGCAGAAGTGCAGTCAATGCAAAGTATTATTCTGTTTCTTCAAAAATATCGTATATCTCCGAACTTTGCCATGCGTATCCATCGCATATTGGGTTCAAACGCAGTTGAGCGCATAATGCAAAATCCATATATACTTGCAGAAAACGTGGAAGGCGTAAGCTTTAAAACCTCAGACCATATTGCATTTACACAGGGACTTCCCAAAAACAGCTCCGAACGTCTGCGCTCAGGCATTAAATATATTCTCAGCGACGCCGCATATGCGAACGGACATGTATATATGCCGAAAACCCTTTTAATTCAACATACGGCGTATAAGCTTGGCGTTGACGAGATTGAGATTGAAAACGCGCTCTCGGCTCTTGCTCTTGACAAGGATGTGTTTTTCGACGAAGTTGAAAATACACCCGTATGCTATCTGTCATATTTTTATGAGGCGGAACTGTACGTTGCCCGCCGCATAATTTCACTGTCCGAATATGAGCAGAAATATAAAATGAGCGAAAAAGAAATTGAGACCGCAATTTCCGAAGCCGAAAAACAAAACGGCATAACCCTTGCTCATGAACAGCGCGACGCGGCGTTTACCTCAGTACAGTCGGGATTCATGGTTCTCACAGGAGGACCCGGAACAGGAAAAACGACCGTTATTAAAACCATACTGTCATTAATGAAATCACTGTCGCTAAAAATTGCACTTGCCGCGCCCACAGGCAGAGCGGCAAAACGTCTTACCGAAGTGACCGGAGTTGAAGCAAAAACCATACACCGCCTTTTAGGTACAAAATCCGATTCAGACGGAACGGCAAACCATTTCACTCATAATGAGACCAACCCGCTCAGCGCGGACGTTATCATAATAGACGAAGCCAGCATGATTGACCTACAGCTTATGCACTCGCTTCTGCGCGCGGCGAAAACCGGCGCAAAGGTTATACTTGCAGGAGACGCCGACCAGCTTCCGTCCGTCGGCCCCGGAAATGTGCTGCGCGATATAATATCCTGCGGCGGCGTTCCTGTCATCCGTCTTGACCATATTTTTCGTCAGGCGGAAAAAAGCCTTATAGTAGTGAACGCGCACAAAATCAACCGCGGAGAAATGCCAGACTTAGACGTTAAAGACAACGACTTCTTCTTTTTAAAAAGAAAAACGCAGGACGAAAGCGCATATACTGTAGTAGACTTGTGCAAAAACCGTTTGCCAAAATCATATCATATAAATCCAATATCCCAGATACAGGTGCTTGCGCCGGCAAAAAAAGGCGCCGCCGGAGTTATCGCGCTTAACAGCGCGCTTCAGGAGGCTCTGAATCCGCCGAATATTTTGAAACCTGAATATATACATGGAAAAATCACATTCCGCAAAGGCGACAAGGTTATGCAGACAAAAAACAACTACGACATACCCTGGACGCGTTACATCAGCGAGGATGAAACCGAGGAAGGGCAGGGCGTTTATAACGGCGATATGGGAATTGTACAGAACGTCGCAGTAAAGGACAAACAACTCACTGTAATATTTGATGACGACCGCGTGGTTACATATCAATTCTCTGAAATAGACCAGCTTGATTTATCATATGCAATAACTGTGCACAAAAGCCAGGGCAGCGAATTTGCTTACGTTGTTCTTCCCGTGTGCATGTCAATTCCCGCGCTTACATTCCGCAATTTGTTCTATACCGCTATAACCCGCGCAAAAATAATGGTTATTCTTGTCGGAAGCGAGCGCGTGGTGAACGCTATGGTTCAGAACAACACACAGCGCGAACGTTATTCGGGACTTTGTGAAAAAATGACTATGATAAAAAACGCATTATCGGAAAAAGCGCCGTGGGAGGAATAACCCTTCGCGGCGTTTTTAAGTTTTATTATTTTCCGAATTGTTCACAACATAGATTAATGAAGACAACTCTGGATGTTAACTTTGCTGTCTCTTCACAACGCAATTAATAAAGGTGTCTTTGGGCATCCCATTCCTCATCATTTTTACTGTTGCTTTGCAATAAAATAAAAATACCATGAGGGATTTACTCCCGCATGGTATTTTCATATCTCGATTAATTCACCTTTTGCAAAAATCTGCTTAATATCGCCGCAACCTCCGCACGCGTTGCCGTATCCTGCGGCGCAAACTTACCGTCTTCACGCCCCTGAATAAGTCCCATGCGCTGCGCAAGCGATACAGACTCTTTAGCCCATTCGCTTATAGCGTCGCTGTCTGTAAAAGTAATTTCCGCGTTGTCCGCTGCCGGAATCTTATTACACAAACGCGCAAAATTAACCGTCATAACAGCAATCTGCTCCCTTGTTATAGAAACATCCGGACCAAATTTACCTTCACCTATTCCGTTAACAAGTCCCGTTCCTCCGGCCCATGCTACGGCATTCGTATACCATTGACCGTCTGCAACATCGACAAAAGTCATCGGATTGTCACAAGGAATATTCCATTCGTTTCCAAGCTTTTCTCCGAACCGACTGAGAACCGTAACATACATAGCTCTCGTCATCTGCGCATGGGGCTCGAATTTATTATTTTCTACTCCATTAAAAACACCTTTTTCCGCAACATACTTTATTGAGTCGCTTGCCCAGAAATCAGACGGTACATCTACAAAGCCGCCGACTGGTTGCGTTGGCGTTACGGGCTGCGGATTATAAATTACAGGTCCCCCGTTCCATCCGGTGGTGCCCGAAGACGATCCGGAACTTGAACCGGAATTTGAGTTTGAACCAGAGCTCTTCACGCTGACCGTAATATTCTTATACTCTGTCGGACGCATAGAACGATTAAGCAGTATCAAATCCGCTCTACTTCCTATGCTAATCTCCTTGTTTGCTTTCAGCGTCGCAAGCTTTACCGTCTTGCTGCCGTCCGCAATATCATTAAAATCTACATATAAAACTATATCGCCGTCTTCACGGTTCACAACAGAATATTTTCCTTTATCACTGTTGGAAAGAGTGTAATTAACCCCCGAACCTTTCGCGTCAAGCGTTAACTGCGCCGAATAAAAATATCCGCCCGCGTTTTTAATTGAGATATCCGCGCTTCGTTTATCATTAGAAAGCTCTACGCTTATACTTGGCTTTCCGTCTGCCGCGAAAACCGCGGCAGACGAAGTTATTACCATACAAGCAACACAAAACGCCGATATGACTTTAGAGATAAAACTTTTCATTAAATTTCATCTCCTTCCAGAATTATATCCGGCATTGAAGCGTATGACGGCGAATCAATCCATATTGTATCGCTTGTCTTGCGCTTGCTCTCCGTGCTGTCTATTGTGTCGGTGCGATAAAGCTCCGCATTAATCTGCGCAGGCAGCAGACTGTCCGCCGAACAGTCGTGCGCGTCGCCCACTCCTTGAAGCTCCGCTTCTTTCTGTACATCCGGAACAAATATGAATATACCGTCGCTTATATCGCTCACCTCGCCGTCCGCCGGAATCTCAGCGAACAACAATGCATAACCGTCAATAGCTCTCTCTGTAACCGTCTCCTCGTTTGTTTCGGGATTAACAGAAATAAATTTACCGTTAACCTGAATTGTATTATACATCGGGTCGCCGCGGTATGTGCCCGTCACAACGATAGTTCCCGCTTTTATAGTTGAGGTTCCGCCCTCTCCGTCGTCATAAACATAATCGCTCTTAAGCACTCCCACTGCCGCGTCTGAAGTAAACTCAATATTATCTCCCGCATAACTGATAAGCTCAATCGACGCGTCTGCCGGAACTCCGCTTATTGTTATTTCTTTCGCGTCATATGTCCATATGCGCGTATCTGTTGTTCCGGGTTTATTAAAGTAGGATACATAATATCCCGCGTCCGGCGTTTCATTATTTGCAAAATCACCGTTCTTCGCGATTACCTCCGCTTCGCCGTCGCGCGCTATAGATACAGTATATACTCCTGTTGACGGAGCGTTTGTAATCTTAACTCCTGAAACTGCCGTCTGTTTGTTCATTACAAGCTTAATCGAACCATCCGAATTCTTTGTTTCAGTGTACGCGCTCTTATCAATAGTCTTTACATATGAAATACGAATTTGACCCGCGTCAACCGCTTCTTCTATTTTATTTCCAAGCAGATCAACCGCCTGAACGCTGTATGAAAACGCTAAATTATTTGCAGAACCGATTACATCCGCATAGCTTCCTGAAGCAGACGCTCCTGACGCCTTTCTGTCGTTTGCAACAAACGCCACCGTCTTTCCATTGCGTTTTATTTCCCATCCAAGCACAGACGCATTATCAGCGGCTGTACTGAACGTAACGTTAACCTGTTTTTCATTCTGAGCGTCAATCGCCGCCGAAGCCGTAGTAGCCCCGCTTGCAGCAGCACCGCCGTTTAAGCGGTAACGTCTTGAATCATCGCATAAATACTGCAGCTTTCTAGTCTCCTCAGGGTATGCTTTAAGCGTCTGCTTTGTTTCGTCGCTTAATCTCATGCCCCAGCTTTCAAAGAATTCTGTAAGATTTTTATTTGCAATCTTACTTGCGATAAGTGCAAAACGTTCGTCGCTGGTCGGCGCGCTTGTTCCTCCGCTCTTCCATTCCTTAAACAGTTTATTATAGAAATCCATCGGAGCGTCGCCTTCATCATATGCCAAATGAAGCTGCCAATACATTCCAAGCTGCACAAATACGTCGTTTGACATACCAGGGCGTCCCGCCGAAACCTTTTCATAAATACCTGCGTATTTATTGCTGTTTTCCAAACGCGATTTTAATGTGTTCTGTTTTCCGTCGTATGTTTGCGCCATCAACGAATAAATATTATTTGTTATCTCAGCCTTGCCGAGCTTATCCATGTTATGACCAATCTCGTGAGCTATTCCCCATCCGAATATACTGTTTGCCGAAGCGCCGTCAGCAAGCTCAGATACCGGTCTTCCGCATGCCATACCGCTTACAGAACCATACCCGATACCTATATGACTGCCCGCTGCATACATAAACGCTTTCGCAAACATTCTCATATAACGTATATTTTGTCTGGACTGCATATCGCTGTTCTCAAGCGTATTGTCAATTCCCTGTGTGGTATTTACAACATGCATTATATCTTCCCACGCAAGAACATTATTATAAAGCGCGTTCACAGCGTCTTCATCGGTTTTGCCCGTTGGTTTAACAGCATTCATTACAGGCTGTGCCGCAACAGATAAAAGAACATTAGGCATGGAAATTTCTGTTGAATTAGCTATTCTTAATCCTATGTCTTTATTATTAAGCGAGCTTGTATGCTTAGTTAATTCCTCAACATAAGCCGTTATACGTTCTCTTCTTGTCGCCTCGTCTATTCCATACCAATCTGAAAGCTCAAGCGTAGGAACAGCTATGGCGCCCTTTCTTATATGGAGAGACACCTCATCAGGCTTACTGCCTGAATATTTCAAATACAACGCTCCTCCGCGCTCTGATGTCTGCGTTCCGATTTTCGGAATATTTATGAGATTACGTCCGTTTTGAAGCGGTATTGCTCCGCCCTGCCAAGCGTTTGCTTCAGCATAATACTGCGTGGGTATTACTGAAACTGACTCGCCTTCCGGAATATGAGCATAAATCGTAACCTGAGTATCGCTTAATTTATTTCTTTCAGCATACTCAGTAGCATATGCAACAA
The DNA here is from genome assembly GCA_949742185.1 of uncultured Clostridia bacterium. Lineage (GTDB taxonomy): Bacteria > Bacillota > Clostridia > UBA1381 > UBA1381 > CATJNN01. The sequence goes on from CATJNN010000096.1 coordinate 7,990, forward strand.
CTCCGAGCGGCTGTAAATCGCTTCCCGCCTGACCGTACTTTTTACCATCCACGCTCGTGCTTCTTGACTGAACTCCGTTCTTAGTAATACCCAAAGCACCGCTGTCGCCGTTTAACAACTTTTCCGCAAGCTCCAGTTCGTCAAGAAGTATATCCTTATCCACATAATAACCCTCCGCGTCGTTCGCCTGAGCGCGAAGATCGGCAATTTTAGTCTGTGCCGCCGCTTTATCTGCAAGCGTTTCCGCTGAAAGCTCTGTGTATATATCGTTTGCAAACAAAGCTCGCACATCGGACGCAAGATTATCAGACTCATAGAACACCGCTTCCGAAAGGCTGACGCCTGTCGGCGAACCGTCCCACTGGGCGATAGACACAGCTAATTTCTTTACAGTTGTCTTATCAAACGGCAAAATCATATAACCCGTCACATTAGAATTGATAGCTATATTTTTTCCCGAAACAAGATTTTTCTGATTTCCCTCTTCATCCCATACCGTGATTGAATATCTTGCAAGACTCTGTCTGTATTTACCGTCCTGACGCGGCGCGTATACCATATAGTTCATTTCTTTCGCTTCTTTAAATGTGAAAGTAAACTGACTGCTCTCCCAGAATACCCGCGCCGTCCAGTGTGTGCCGTAATCTCCGTCGGCAACGTTCCATACGTCGAAGCCGTTAGGATATTCGTTACGATCATAATTATTTTTGTTTGCCATTTCTATGCTTTCAATATTGTCTTTCGGAATCTGATGCAGAGTCGGAATCTTCGGCGGCTCAACAACCACTTTATCCGGAATACCCTCCGTCAAATCAGACCGTGGTCCCTCTCCAATATTATTGCCGGCAATAACGTATAAATGATACACAGTTTTATTCTCAAGCCCGCCTATTACAGTCTTTGGTTCTGTTATTCTGCCCGCCGGAATTTCAACAAAATCAGCATCGGCTTCTTTTTTATAGAACACTCTGTAATATGTTGCATTCTCCGTTTCTTTCCAAGATAAAGATAACGCGCTGTCCATAGGAGTAACCGTTATCATATCAGGCTTTAACGGGGCTGAATTCGGCTGCGGTATCGCGCTTATAATATCGCTGCGGCCTCCCTCCCAGCCGTCGCTGGTTGGTATAACTGTGAAATAATATGTTTTTAAATTTTTAAGTCCCTTGATTGTCGCTGAATTGACATTGACAGACATCTCTTCTGTCATTTTGCCGCTGTCCATACCATATAAAATCTTATAGCCGGAAATATTCGGAAATTCATCCCAGCTAAGCTTAACGCTCTCGTTCATTGGTTCAGCGGTAACGTTCTTAACTGTAAGCACCTGCGGAGCAGGGTTTTCCGGAACAATATCCTTGAGGAACTTAACTTCCTGCACAACCGCATATGTCGGGTTTCCGTCAACTCCCTCTACCTTGGTTACATTAATTACAACTTTCTTAACAGCCACTCTCTTTCCTAGCGATATTACAACAGTTTTTCTGTTATCACTCTCGCTCAAAAGTGAAACGCCGTCTGGAATAGTAGCGTCAAAATGAACTTCCTCTTCCTTTTCCCTGCCGTTCTCAACATATGTGATAACCGCGTTGCCCGCTGTGAGCGCGCCTATAACGTCAGGAGAAATAACCTCAATCTGGTCCATCTCCGAGGGTCTGTTAAGCTCAATCGGAATTGAAAGCTGCGCATTCTGCTCTTTTGAACTTAATGTTACAGCCTCAGTATTATTTTCCGAGAAAATATTACCTACGTCGCCCTTTAAAACATTAACGCCCTTTTCCGTTTCAGCCGCATTTACGGCTTTTTTCGCAATAAGCGCCGTATCAAGAAGCTGTTCCTTTCCTCTGCTGCCTATTTGATGATTTACATATGCAAGGTCAACGATATTAACTTTTCCATCGCCGTTTAAATCATATTCAGTATTATTTGTTCCAAGCGCTTTTGTCACCAAATCGCGGTCTGCAGCGTCTACCTTACCGTCGTTATTCGCATCGCCTATAGAAAATGTTTTATCACCTGTTCCTAATATTACCTGACGCGAATAATCGTCCAGCTTAATGTCGCCGGTTTTGTAGTCGTTATAGCCGTCGCCCGTAAGCTTAAAGCTGTAGTTCCCAAGCGCAAGGTCTGAAACCTCAACGTCAAAATAACCGATTTCGGTTTCATTTCCCAAAACCCCGCCCTCGGTATTCTTCTTTACAATATTCGTATGACCGTTTATCTCTCCGGTCACCTCGCCGTTCATAGGGATTTCGCCTATTTCCTCGCTGTCCCTGTACATTTTGATTTTAATATCGCTGCTATCCACTTTCTCTGCTGTCTGCGGGTAATCAAATCGCAGAGTGGCTTTAATTCCTGCAGTAATGCCCGCGTCTGTGTCCGCAAGCGCAGGAGCAGGTATAGCTGAAGCAGCCATGGCCAAGGTTAAAAGCATCGCTGATATCTTTTTCCTCATAATGATTATCCTCCTTCTTAATTTTTGTCTATATTTTTCCATGCTATTATTTTATTTAATTTAATACTGTGTGTCAATAAAATATACTTATTTGTAATAATATTGTAGTAAAATGAAAATATCAGTTTAGTTTTATATACACCCCCGCTCAATTATATAACATAATATAAACATTATGATACAGCATGGTTATTTTAGGCAATACTCATTTTTTCATTTTATAGACAAAACCGATAATATATGATAAAATAATTCATACTGAATTAAATGGAGGTTACTATATGAACGTCTCTTTGAAACGCGACGGACTTACTCTTCGCGGCGATCTTTTGCGAGCAGGGGGCGAACAAAGCGATATAGCCGTAATATTTCATGGACTTATGAGCAGCCGCGGCAATAACCCCGAGCACATGTTCTGCAAAATTGCCGACGCCCTTCTGGAGAAAGAACTTTCCGTTGTAAAATTTGATTTTAATGGTCACGGCGAAAGCGACGGATGTTTTTCGGACATGAATGTATACAATGAAATTCTCGACGCGGCAAAAATAATCGACTATGTCCGCTCGCTCGACTTTGTTAAAAATATCTATATTGTGGGACATTCGCAGGGCGCGCTTGTAGGCGGTATGATTGCAGGTCTTTATAAAGAATACATAAAAAAACTCGTTATGCTCGCTCCCGCCGCAACAATTAAAGACGACGCGCTCGCCGGCTCCTGTTTCGGTATAAAATACGACGCGCAGAACACTCCGGAACAAATAACAATGCGAAACGAAGAAAAACAGGAATTTAGTCTCGGCGGATTATATTTCAGACTCGCGCGCACACTGCCAATTTATGAAACCACTTCAATGTTTGAAGGCGACACTCTTATTATACATGGCAGCGAAGACGAAGCGGTTGGCATAATTGGTTCAAAACGTTATACTGAATGCATGAAAAACGCCTCACTTGAGATTATTGATGGAGAAAATCACGGTTTGTGCGCTTTTTCACTTGATAAAACCATTTGTAAAATCGCAGATTTTTTAGCGGGCTAATACAAAAAAAATAATAAAAATTAGAGGTTCATAATGAAAAAAAATTTTTTTGCAATACTACTTTGTTTATTTATCATAATCCCTATTATACATATTCCGGCGAGTGCGGAAAGAAGCATTGTATACACGTCTTTTACGCGAACAAGCGCGCCAAAAGGAGACGGCACCGCCGCCTCGCCTTATAATCTATTTAAGGACGCTATTGACGCGGTAGCCGACGGCGGTATCATTTACATATCCAACGGTTCTGGATTTATAAATATAGATAATGACTTTGACTCAAACCCGTATATAATTGAAAAAAATGTCACTGTAGCTCCTGCTCCCGGCAGCCAAAGCGCCTCTCTAAACGTGCGCAAAAGCGGCATGGTACTCGACGCTGACATTACGTTTCAAAATATTGAGCTCTGTTTTGCAAACAAATGCCACGCCGCCATTTTTGCTAACGGGCACACGCTAACTCTGGAAAACTCATATTCCAGTAAATCCACACGTATGATTCATATTTTTGCAGGCGGTCTTTACTCAAAAAACGGTTATTCACTAAGCCCTGCATCCGGAGAACACAGCGTGATAAATATAACAGGCAACGCGGCTTTTGGAAATATATACGGCGGCAGTATGAACGGCTCTTCAAACACGCCTGCAAATATAAATATAAACGGCGTTTCAAGTTCACAACTTGGAAACATATATGCCTGCGGCGCATCAGAGGGTCTTTATAATCCCGATAATATATTAGACTACACAGAAGAACCCACTGCTCCCGCTCCAGACCCTATTGCATATCCGGCATTATCTCAGGCATTTGTTAATCTTAACGACAGCCATATAATGAATATTGACGGTAATTCAGGGGGCGGAAAAAATATGTCGGTTGAGTGTTCTTCAACATATGTTTATGAATGTAATCTTAAAAATATCAATTCTGTCACTGTGAACCGCGGCACACTTTCTCCTAAAGAAATCAACGAAGATGTTAATATTATTGTTATGGAAAACGGAGATTTTAATATTTCTCTTATTGAAAACTGCTATATAAATAATTTTACTTCCTCTGGAGGAACGCTCACCATGGGCTACGATAATTATCTCACAATAAACGGCGCCTTTTCAGGCAGCGCAGAATTCCGCATAAGCGGCGCCCGAGATACCTCGTGGATTGCTAAATACGACTGCCTCTATGTAAATGTAAAAAATTCGGATAATGGCGTTTTTACATTTACCCCCCACCCAAATCAAAAACATATGACTTTCAATAAAACCGCCGACGGCTGGAAAACAAGCGAATGGGTCAGTTCGGGAACTCCGCTTCTAACAAAATTTGAGCTTTGCGAAAATGCAATAGCCATAAAAAAATCCACAATAAACGGAAAAGACGGAAACGTTATACCCACAATAAAAGTCAATTCTGAATTTACCGACCCGTCCGATCCCGATAATTCGGAAGTTTTCTGGGATATTGGTTTGATTCCCATGATATATTCTGTAACGCACAACGGCAAAACAATCGGACCTGTTCAATCTGAAGAAGACCCCGACGGATACCAAGAGGGTAACTTCAGCCCGCTTCATATGTACATTCAGCCGATAGATAACGAAATACTTGTCTGTAACCTTTCATGGATACATATAAGCGACAATCCGCCCGAAATTGAAACGGGGATCTATGATATATCCATAACCGCCCCCATAGGAGAATCCGACAGCGTTACACAAAACTTCCGTCTCACGGTTTTAAACGACGACGGCACACCTCCGCTTCCCAAGCTGACGCCGCCTCAACCGATTACATACGGCACGCCTCTGTCCGCTGTTGACCTCGGCGGCTGGAACTGGGAATCGCCAGACACAATAGCCGAAGTAAAAAACAACGGATATACAGCATACTGTGATATTGACGACGTAAACTGCGACTACAGCCAGACAGACGGATATAATTCTGAAAAGCATCGCGTCGAGCGCGATATAGCCGTTACGGTGAACAAAGCAAACGCTAATATACGCCTTGCCGAACCTCATATGCAGTCAGACGGAAACGGCGGCGCGCTCGCATTGTCCGCCGCTGTAAGCAGAGTTGAACACGCCGCTGTTCCCACCGGCACAATAACATTTTATTTAGACGATAATCTGCTTGCCAACGCACCAATAAACGATAACACCGCCCAGTTCTTATACGATAGTCCCCGGGAAGGCGAATATTCTCTGACCGCGCACTATAGCGGCGATGATAACTATGCAAGCTGCTCGTCAGTTGCCTTATGTACATTAACCGCGCTTAATGTATCTGAAAACGGCGGTATTACTATTACCTTTGATAATTTAAGCGGCAAAAATCTCGATAATGCGTCATTAATAGCAGCGGCGTATAAGAACGGCGTTCTCACAGGGATTCACTCAGAACGCTTCAGCGCGTTAAAATGCGCGCGCAAAACTTTTCAAGCAGACATGGCGGATTTTGAATATGACAAACTGCATGTATTTATATGGAACGGAACCGACGCTCTTATTCCTGTCTGCAAAAATTATTAAAAACAGAGGAGAAGGATATGAAAAAAATATTTAAAGTTATTCTATGCTTTTTATTGCTTATACTAAGCGCAGCGACAGCAGTATACGCAGAGCAAGAGCCTATCCCCGTCGGCTTCTGGAAATCAGGCGGCGGACAGTACATATACTGCAACAACCCGGAATACATTCATTCATGGCAGGTTTCTACCGATGAAAATCCGTACGCTTCATATATGATGAAATGCGGAAAACTGTCGCCGGACCGATACGCCGTATTCTTCTGCTTCTACAACAGCTGCTCATTTGATATTGAGCCGGATATGGAATTTGTTTCGGACAACGCGATTATTACAATAAACTCCATAGGCTACTATCTTCCGCAGAACAAGGAATACTGGGACTGTCTCGGCGCATGGTCAGACCTTATGGACATAAAAATCCGCACGCTTGACGAATACCGCCAATATGTGCCGTATGCTCCGCTTGCCAATGAGTTTCCGAAAACTCTGCGCTTATCTGAATGCAATGAATGGATAAGCAATTACATATATAACTATGATGTAGTCCGTCCAAACACCACGTTCAACATGCTTGTTGATTTCACGATAGACGAAGGCGAAGCAGAAGTTAATTTCATGGCGCTCAAGCATTACGGAACTCTTCGCGACAGAACGCACCACGACCCGAATGCGCAGTCCGGCTCGTATTTTCGCGACACCTCGGTAAAAGGTATAGAACCAGACACGCTTGCTATGGTTGAAACAACTCTCGACGTTGTGGTGGATTCATCCACAAAAGACGGCGAACCGGTGAACGTTAAAGTTTTTAACCAGTTTTATCCTGACGGACATATTATGCCGCACTGGATGACAAATATTAATCCCGCAAAAGACTTATATAAATTCAGCAAAACGGTTGCGGCAGGCTCCGACATGCTGTCGCTCCATTATCGCGACGATTCAAAGCTTTCATATTACGGCAGCGACATTCCCGAAAGCGAACGAAATAACGAATGGATTTTTGACATATACCATCACGATACACAAGAATATGAAGAGGGTATGCCGTGGGATGAAAACGCGCATCAGCCCAACGCATTTACCGGCAAAACGCTTGACAAAAACAATCTTCCAAATGTCGAATGGGAGCTTAATCTCGGTAATTTCGGCGTTGTAACGCGCTATCATTTGTCAGTAACAAATAACGACAGCCGGCTCAGATATTTAAACTATATGCTCGACACAACACAGGCAAGCAATATTGTAATCGTGCGCGATAACAGAGGCAATATGCTAAATCCGTACACATTAAAATCCGAAAACGCCTATGCGCTTTCTAAAGGGATTGTTCGCGCAAAAAAGGAGGACTGCATGCTTAGCGTACCAGCGCCTGCGGGTGAACGCGTCGATTATATAATAGACGTAATACTCCCCACAAACTGCTTCGGCGGCATGCTTCACTCCCTGGTTATTGACCGTTATGGATATATGGGCGCTGAAGCCCAAAGCGAGTTCCCTGAATATACGCGTCTTAGTTCCGTTAAAAATACTGTGTTTTTCAACGGACAGGAAAACATGAAATGGGAAAACGGCAGACTTTACGAAGAAAGCGGCGGGGTATACCATGAGATTCCGCTCCCTCTGTCGGCTCAGACTATATTCGGCTCCCGCTGCAACGACTACAGGCTTATTAAAACTAACGACGGCTACGCGGCGCGCTATTCTGGCTGGGACGAATATCATCCGGATTATATTGGCGACGGAGCGGAAAAGAATATGCTTTATGTGTTTGATAAACAAATGAATTTTGTTATGCAATCTGAAATGATTGGTTATATAAGCGACTTCAGCTTCTGGAATGGAATTTTATACATAGACTGCGGCAAACGCTACAGTGCGGTTTACTATTCAACCGACGGAGGCAGAACAACCGCGCCCATTCAGGGAAACAAAACGCTTCCAAGAACCAACGGCTCGTCCGCGCTGACCACAAGCGGCTCAAACGTCTATGCAAGAGACGCGGCGGGTATCGACAGAAAAATTAGCTATGAAAACGACGCGCCGACTAAAATTATTCAGGCAGGAGATATATTTTACTGCGTAAAATCATGGCGCACATACTATGACGAATCTGTTCCAAATAAAATTTCTGTTTCGCGCGACGGTCTGCGCTGGTATGATATTGTCCTCCCCGAGCTTTTCCTTGAGCTTAAATCGGTATCTCATATAGGAAACAGAATATGTGTGGACTGCAAATACCAGACGTTTGAATACGACGACGCTTGCCTTGCAGAAGATGAGATTAAAGTGATTCTAAACGGCGAATATCTCGCCTTTGACTCGGGCGCAGAAATTTCCGGAAGCCGAACAATGGTGCCTATGCGCTATTTCTTTGAAAAGCTCGGCGCAGCGGTTGACTGGAACGGCGAACTTGGAGAAATAACCGTTAAAAAAGACGATTATGTAATCGTTATGCGTTTGGGAGAAAATACTGCCTCGGTCGACGGCAAAAACGTTATGCTGGACGCGCCGCCGTATGTGAAAAACGACAAAACCATGATACCGCTGCGTTTTCTTTCCGAGACATTAGGATATTCAGTGAAATGGGACGAAAAAACCTCTACCGCAGAGATTAACACTGACAACGCATAAATAATATCTTAACATAAAATAATGCAGGATTAAACTCCTGCATTATTTTATTAATTTGATTATCTACGCGTATCCCATCTGCCGCAGAACACATTATCGTTATATCTTCCGTGAAACGCCGATTTGCCCGTCAGCTTTTCAACAGCCGCGTCAATAACCTCGGCTGTATTAAGATATGCGTTTATATATGTTTTCGCCATCGGAACATCTATTAAATGATTTGTAAAACCGAATGAAATAAACACTGTTGGCAGTTCCGACACGTACCACGGCTGATCTGTAGGATTTGTCCACTTTACGCGCATGGTGTTATACTGGGCAAATCCCTCAACATTTAAAGCAACCATGCACGCGTCGTATTTCTGCTTTACTTCTTTCATTTTCCCTTTTTGCTCCGGCACATCGGCGTCAACCGAAAAGCCTCTCTTCTCCAGCGAACGGATTAAATCCTCTTTAACCCGCCCGCTGTTCCCCTTAACGAGCTTACCTGCAACAACCATGCCTTCTCCGCCTATAAACACCAACTTGATTTTTTTATGTTTTTCAGGCGAGAGCGGCAGTGTGTCCGCCGTATCCTTAACGAGAGTTATAAATCTGTCCGCCGCGCGGCGTGCAATCGCCTTATGCTCCTCTCCTCCCACCACGGAAATACCGTTCCTCGGCGGAACTATAGAACCGTCAGCTTTTTGAGAATGCAGCCCCAGCGCAGCTTTAATACCCAAAATTCTACGCAGCGCATCTGAAAGCCGCTCTTCACTTATTATTCCTTTTTTATATCCGTCCATCATATACCCAAAATCCTCGTCGCGGTCGTTAAAAAACAGAAACATGTCGCAGCCCGCCGCAATCGCTCGCGGCACCTGTTCGCTTCTCGGCATAGCCGCAAACATTCCAATCATATGCGACGCATCGGTCACCACAAGACCGTTAAAGCCCAGCTTTTTTTTCAGCAAATCCGTAATTATCTCAGGCGCAAGAGTAGCGGGCAGAATCTCGTCGTCGCGTATGTCAGGACGAAAGCGCCGGCTATATGCCGGCAAAGCGATGTGTCCCGCCATTATGGTCATAACGCCGCTCTCAATAAGCTCGCTGTACACTTTTCCGAAAGTTTTGTCCCATTCCTCGCAGTCCATATCATTTACGCCCATCATCAAATGCTGGTCGTTTTCCTCTGTGCCGTCGCCCGGAAAATGCTTCGCGCATGTCGCAAGACCAATATCCCGCGTTGCGCGGTGAAATGCGCGGGCATAGCGCACCGTGTCCTCCGGACTATCGTTAAACGAGCGCGTCTGCACAATCGTATTCCGCCAGTTGTACAGCAAGTCCACAACAGGCGCAAAATTCCAGTTGCATCCTATAGCTTTAGCTTCGCGCGCGCCCACAAGAGCGGCGTCATAGGCTATCTGTTCGTCGTCCGCCGCCGCAATCGCCGCCCCGTTTGCAACCGCGGTACCCTCCGCGCTCGACATATATCCGCCCGCCTCGCAGTTTGCGGCAATCAGAAGCGGTATTTTTGAATTTTCCTGCAAAACTTTGTTTTGCTCATAAATCGCTTCTTTCGTGTCTGTGTGAAATCTTATTCCGCCAACATGGTATTTTTCAAGCGTTTCCTTTAAAGCCTGCGGACTGCGGTCAGTTACCATATTAACAAAAAGCTGTCCGATTTTCTCCTCATCCGTCATCGCCGTAATTGTGTCTTCAACCCATTTAACGTCCTCATCCGATAAATAATACGGTTTATCCTTTAAATCAACCATTTTATCTCCTCCTGTCCGACAAATTATAACAAGTTGCCAAAAAGCGTTTCCAGCCTTGCGGCAACGGATATACCCTCCATACGAACCCACCCGCTTAAAGTGGCTATGAACAGGCGAGATTATATTTAAACTCGTCTATAAGCTTTCTCTGATATTGTCCGCTGTACGCGCCGCAGATAAATTTTGCGCATGCCTCATCCTTAAAACGTTTCCAACTCCCCTCTTCGTTCTCCGCCAAAATCGGATAAAACAGCACGCCGTTTTCCTCCGCCGCGGTCAAATCTCCTGGAGCGTCTCCAACCATGAGCACGCGTTCAGGCAAATATCCTTTTCCCAGAAGCTTTTCAAGCGCTGCAGACTTTGAACCGTCCTCCTGAGAAAACACTAAATCTACACATGCGATAAGCCCGTTTTTACTCCATTCGCTATCGACTGCGCTTCGGTTTGCCGACGACACAATCGCCGTATCCGCACAATTATGAGCCGTCTCCAACGCCTCCCTTGCGCCGCAAAACGGTTTCTTTTCATTATCCGACAGCATATCCGCATACCTGTTAACCCACTCCGACCAGCTAAGCGCTTTTTCAAGACAAATTCCGCCGCCCTCGTCCACAGCTTTTTTCAGCGCGGCGTTTGAAAGTTCGTCCGTCTTATCAACCCATCTGCGAAACTCATCCAACCCCTCAATCGTCTCATAATCTCTGTTTATCTCCTCAAGCATCATCGCAAGCCCGCGGAAACGATTAACGCCGCGCGTCATGCTAAACAGATTTATCTCATTCCATCTCTTTAATATCTTCTCCCGACGGCTTTCCAGTCCCCACTCCTCAATAATGCACGGACCAAAACATTTTTTATGTTTGATATTCATAGTATCCATAACACAGCCGTCGGAATCTACGCAAATAAGAAAATCACGCCTTGCCACTTTCGCGCCTCCGTTCCTTTAACACACGGCTGTTTTCCAGCACGCGCGAACGCGTCAGCGGATACCATAAAGCCAAAATAAGCCCCACTATAAGATAGCACACTGCCGGCACAAGCGTTGTCACCGTATAAATCTTCTCTACAACCTCCTGCGTTTGAACAACCGTCTCACCCGCAACCGACGAAACATAGCCTATAAGAGCGAGCGCCCATCCGCCGACGCCGCCCGCAAGCGCCTGACCAAGCTTTCGCGCAAACGAATACGCAGCGTAAATCGTACCATCGTCGCGTTCTCCTGTTTTAACCTCCTGATGGTCTATAATATCCGTTATAAACGCCCAAACCATCAGGTTGAAAAGTCCCGTACCAATGTTTCCAAGCCCGATAAGCACGCAGAACACCCATGGATTTTTTACTCTCATAAAATAAAGGATGAAATAAATTGCCGACGCAAACAGCACCGCCACTGTCGAAGCTTCTTTTTTGCCGAACCTTTCTATTATTTTCGTCGCAAACGGAGCTAAAACAAGCGTCGCCGCGGTGCCTAAAAATCCTGCTACGGACATAGCTTCCTTACTCTTGAAGTAGTCCATAAACAAATAAATATTCATGCTCTGTGTTAAAAGCATGGACAACAGCAATACGACAGCAGACACTATAATCGAGATAAGACTCCTGTTCTGAGCCATGTTGGAAAGCGTTTTCCAAACACCGTTATGCTTTTTCTCACGCTTCACAAGCTCCACACGCTCGGTTGTCATTCTGTAGCAGAGCAGATAACAAATCACCGCGGCAACAGCAAACACGCACGCAATGGCAAAAAATCTATTTGAAAGCACCACCTGATTTCCGTTGTCATCATACATATACACAATAAGCGGCACGCCGACATTAATTAAAATTCCGGCAATAGCCGGTCCTATGCTTCGCGCAGTCGAAAGAGAACCGCGTTCAATAGGGTCGGAGGTAATTACCGACGCCATTGAGCCGTATGGAATATTAACCGCCGTGTAGCAAAAGCTTCCCCATAAAATATAGGTCACAAAAATATAAACAATTCTCGCCGTCATCGGAAGCTTCGCAACCCACGGAACAAACAGCAGAAGCCCGGCAAACGCAACCGGCACACTCATCCATTTAATCCACGGACGAAAACGTCCGTCCTTTCTTGGGCGCATTGTATCAACAATACGACCCATTGTTATATCGGTAAACGCATCCACAAGCCTTGCCGTCAGAAAAAGCGTTCCGACTATAGCCGTGTCAATTCCCAAAACCTTAGTATAAAACACCATCAAAAACGAACTGGCAAATATGAAAAAAAAGTCGTTTGCTAAATCTCCGAGCATATATCCGACTTTATCACGAAATCCAAACTTATTATCCATTATCCATCCTCCTTTTAACTTTTATAATCTGTCTTTAAATTTTCCCATCTGCGCCTCAGCATATACGCCGCCGCTTTCGGCTGCCGGTCGCGCGTGAACACGCCCTTTTTATTACCGTCGACGCGCATAATGCCCTCAACCGTCTGAAAATCCGCAAAATTCCATATCTGCTCGCCCTTCACAAAATCATAGGAGTCAAATACTTCAAACTGCATCTTTAAATATTCCTCCTGATATTCCTCGCTCCACATAACGCTCGGAAGCTTGTGCATCCCCGCCGCAGTATCAGCGCCGAACTCTGTAAAAATAAACGGTTTATCAAGCTTCAAATCTCTCCATGCGTTCATCTCAGCAATGAATTTCTCTTTTGCGTCCCGTATTTCATATCCACCGCTCATATACCATCCGTAATAACGATTAAGCGATATAAAATCACAAAAACTATAGCATTTGCAGGTGTCCGGCATGGAATTCATAATCAGCGCAAAGGTGCGCGGACGTTTCTGCACGTCCAGCTCATGCGCAAGAGAAAATATCTCGTGAAAATACGGAACAGCCGCCTCGTTTGTCGTTTCCGGCTCGTTTAAAAGGCTCCACGCAATAACGCACGCATGATTTTTATCGCGCTGTATCAACTCGCGCAAAGCCGCTTTATGATTCTCCTTCGTTTTCGTCTGCACAGCCTCGTCGTCAAAAAACGCGCTCGTCTTTCCCGTGGACGCCTCCATAAAATTAAGAATGCTCGCAAAAAAGCCAACCGCGGCAATCTCGTCTATAACAAGAAAACCCTCTCTGTCCGCCATTTGCAATATTTCTTCGCTATACGGATAGTGCGACGTTCTGAAAGAATTGGCTCCAATCCATTTCATCAGCTCAAAATCTCGCTTAGCCACCGCCAAGTCAAGTCCCCGCCCGCGCACAAAAAAGTCTTCGTGCTTTCCGAAGCCCTTTAAATACACGCTTTTGCCGTTTACAAGAATGTCCGTTCCGCGCACCTCCACAGTGCGTATACCAATTTGCTCAATGTATTCGTCAATTATCTCGCCGCCGTCGTGAATGGTTATGCAGAACGTGTATAAATAAGCGTCGAGCACGTTCCAGAGCCGCGCGTTATCAATCTTCAGCGCGCCTCTTTTCCCGTCGCACTCAGCCGCTAAATTGCCGTCCTCGTCAAAAACGCTCACGTGCACATCGTGATTTCCGGAAGTCTCAACCTCATAGTCCGTCTGCGCTCCCGCACCGCTGATTTTGTGATTTACGGTAAAATCCAGTATTTCCTCCTGCGGCGTAACAACAAGCCGCACAGGTCTCTGCAGCCCGGCATAGTTGAAAAAGTCAAAATACGGCTTTGATATTTTAGTTCCGTCCGAGAAAGTCCTCGTCGTGCCCGCCGGCAGCGTTTGATGACTCAGCTCGTTATTCAGACGCACCGACACAATATTCTCCTCGTTCCACTTAACCGCGTCGTCTATGCGAACAGTAAACGGAAGAAATCCGCCCTCGTGAAAAGCAAGCTTCCGCCCGTTCACAAACACGTCCGCGCGGTGCGTCGCCGCGTCGAAACGCAAATCAACATGACCTCCCTTCCATTCTGCCGGAACTATAAATTTTGTGCTGTACCAAAAATCGCCCGTATATTCCCGTGATTGTTTGTCTGTAAAAAAGTCGTTGAAGCTTGCCGGCACCACCATTTTCAAAGCGTCCGGAATTCCGTTCTGCCAGCCTTCGCTCTCTCCGCATCCCTGCGGGTCGAACCGAAAATCCCACATCCCGCAAAGGTCAGCCACACGCCTTGTCCGCGTGGTTCTCGGATATAACATCGATTGTTTCATGCTGCTTTCTCCTTTATTTTTCTTCTTTATTTATCTTTTCAACAAATTTCATAAATATGCAAAACCACAATAAAAATAATTCAGGGCGGCGAACCCTAAATTATTTTTGCTGTCTGCTTCGCAATCGCAATAAAAAAAGACGCCTGAAAAGCGTCTTTTAAGCAAATATGCCGCATATTAAACAAGCTTTAATTCATTCGTAAAATTCTTTAATCTCGCTGAAATTGATTATTTTCTTGTTCAGCTTTTCAGCGTAATTCATCATTCTTTTCGCGCCGCCGTCTCTGTTTACATTGCATAAAATTACGTCGCATTCTTCAGCCAGCCACTCGTTCCGTTTGGTTATCGCCTGTTTGAAATAAATATCGCCCAAATCGGGAATTATAATATGGTCATAATTCTCACGGTAATACTCCGGATCGCCGTTCATTCTCGTCGTAAGATACGGCGAAACCAAATACAGCTTAATGTTGGGATAATACCATTTCAGTCCCCGCACGCAAGACTCGCACATATAATCAAAGTCTCCCATTCCGCCGGTGTAAAACTCGTCCACTCCGTCATGGATAAGACTTTCCAGTTCCCCGTAAATTACTGGGCGAAGCATCCGATCGCTGTCTCGGTGCCCTGCAAACGTGCATCTTTTCATTTTCATATTATTATCCTCCCAAAAAAAATAGATATACAATAGATACACAACATGTCTATTTCTAACATATTATCATATTTTTGTTGTAAAATGCGGATAAGGATATGTTTCAAATCCAATATATAGCTATTTTTTATGTGGTGAATTTATGAAAAACAAAACTGACGATATAAAAAGTATATCCATACGAATGCCTGAAAAATTACTTGAAGACCTTCACTATGTTGCTGAATACGACGGCAGAAGCGTAAACAGTCAGGTGGTGTATTTAATTCGCCGGTGCGTTGCAGACTTTAAAGCTCTGCATAACGATATAGAGTAACAAAGCCGATTTAAAACCGGCTCTTTTTTATAACGATAGAACTCTCTGTCCGTTGAGCTTATCTCTGCGACGCGCTGTAATGTAACATGTTTATTAATTTTACATTAAAAACCTGCCTTTTTACTTATATTACATTGACATTATCAGCTTATGGATATATAATGTACATATATAATTTCATGCATTCGGAGGAGATAAAAATGAAAAGAAAAATCATTTCATTAATTTCAGCAGCAGCGCTGATATTTTCTGCAATGCCTGTATTTATGGCTTCAGCAGAAAATCATGTTACCATTTCTAGCGTTGACGATCTTATAGCTCTGCGCGATGCGGTAAACAGCGGAAATACATATGAGGACTATATCGTAATACTCGCAAAGGACCTCAATTTAAACGGAAGCGCCGACAATCAGTGGGTACCTATCGGCAAGCCGCTGGGAAACGGCGAACAGCACTATTCATTTGACGGAACTTTCGACGGACAAAACCATAAAATAAGCGGACTTTATATAAATACGTCCGACGATTATGCAGGTTTATTCGGAAATGTCGGCATAGGCGAAATTAAAAATCTTGAAGTCAGCGGAACTGTGTCCGGCGGACAATTCTCCGCCGGAATAGCAGGTTCGGCACACTCTCTCATAACCAACTGCCAGAACAACTGCACAGTATCAGGAAGCACAAATGTCGGCGGAGTTGCAGGCTATAATCCCGGCACCACTATAAAAAACTGCCGCAATACAGGCAATATCACAGGAACAACAAACGTCGGCGGCGTTGTAGGCGGGTCTGTATGGAAAATAGAAAACTGCTATAATACCGGTAACGTAACAGGCGGCACAAATGCCGGCGGTATTGTAGGCGGCACGCATGTACAGTCATATGTAGACGTATGGGTAAAAAACTGTTACAATACCGGCGCTGTTAAAGGCACAAGCCAGACAGGCGGAATTGTGGGAGAAAACGGCAGAGGCTTAGTTGAAAACTGCTATAATACAGGAATAGTTACAGGCAAAACAAACGTTGGCGGAGTTATTGGAAAGAATCTTAAAAGAACTTATGAACCTCCCGCATCCGACGGAGCCGCAAAAGCTGTAGACTGTTATTATTTAACCGGAACGGCGTCAACGGGCGTCAACGCCGAAAGCGGAGCGTACAGCTCGGGCACAGCAGCCATTGCACAGGGCGCACTGGCTAATTCAGCCACATTCGCAAACTGGTCCTTCACCGATACATGGTCCATGAATAAAGCTCTCGGAAGACCAACTCTTAAAGAAAATCCCGAGGGAGTAAACGGAATTGCACCTCCGAACAAAATGTACAGTATCAATGAAGCGACGGAAACGACAACTTTCCATATACCATATAATCAGGCGCAGGGCGCAAGTATGTCGGGCACAGTGAAGGTTACCGTATTCAACTCTAAGGGCGAAAACAAAGCGTCCAATTCGGTATCATTTTCAGATTTACCGGTTGTCAGCGGAGCTGTAACCATGGATGCGGACGTAAACTGCGTATTAAATATCGGAGACCGTATCCACGTTGTTATTACACCAGAATCAAATTAATTATAGAATAAAAACAGGCAATACATTAATATAATGTATTGCCTGTTTTTTGTCAACTGCGTTATGAAACAACGACAAAAATAATTTGGGGCTTGACGACGCGATTATTTTCATTAACTGCGTTGTGTAACAACAGCAAAAATAATTCGGGGTTCGACGCCCCGAATTATTTTCATTTTTTTATATCTAATAAATAGAATAACTCTCTGCAATATCAAACCGCATGCGCTCCCCTATTTAGAAGAGTTTTCAAATACTCCACAATCTCATTTGCCGTATAATTCATATTATCTTTAATCCACGCGCTCACCACGCTCACGCAAGCGTTTGAATAATACTCTGCGTAAATCTCTCTCGGCACAGGCACATGCTCGCGCGAGCTTATAATATTAACAAGCACGCTCGCCAGATATTTTCTTATAAAATACTCCACATATTCGTTGCGCCGCAAAATATATGCAAAGCTGCTGCGCCTGCTGTCTATAATATGAATAACCTCCTCGCATATCGAAAGCATTTCATCAATGTTTTCAATTTCATGTTTTTCGGTTCTGTATTTCTCCAGAGGCTCAAACAATATCGTTCGTATACCATCCTCCAAAAGGTCGTATTTGTCTTTATAGTGCGTATAGAACGTAGCTCTTGTCACCATAGACTCCCGGCATATGTCTATAACGCTGATTTTATCAAATTCATGCTTCTGAAGCAGCTCAAAAAGCCCCTGTCTCAGTGTTTTCCGTGTTCTCCGCACACGCAGATCGGTGCTGTTCATATTAATACACTAGTCCTTTCTTTGTCCCCGTATTCGTTTTTTATAACTTTTTTGTACAAATGTAAGATAATTGACACTTTGAAGATAATGTATATTGAATTTCTTACCAATACATTATATAATATAACGCAACAAATGTCAATTATTTTTTAAGGAGGCATCGTATGGAGCGTATCATTGAAAAATTACTTCATTACCGCGTGGCTGTTATTATTTTTTTTGCGGCAGCGGCTGTACTGTGCGCCCTGCAGTCGCCTTTGGTCGGTGTTAATTATAATCTTATGGATTATCTTCCCGACGAGGCTCCGTCAACTATCGCGCTTGACGTTATGAACGAAGAATACTCCAAAGGCGCGCCTAACGCGCGCGTTATGCTGAGAGACGTCAGTATTCCCGAGGCTCTGGACTGCAAAAATAAAATTGCCGAGATAGACGGCGTTAACGAAATAACATGGCTTGACGACGCGGCAAACATATATGAACCGATTGAGTTCATGGACGCGGATACTGTAGCGGACTATTATGCGGACAACAACGCCCTTTTCACCGTCACGCTCGACGAAGATAAACAAACCGCCGCAATGGACGCAATAAAAGAAATTGCAGGCGACAAAGGCGCGTATTCGGGAACGGCTGTGGAAAGCGTTGCGGCTCAGCAGCTTACCGAGATTGAAATAAGCAAAATTATAAAAATCGTAGTTGTGCTGATTTTTGTTGTTTTGCTTTTAACAACCACATCATGGTTTGAGCCTGTTCTGTTTTTGCTTGCAATAGGGCTTGCAATACTTTTAAACAAGGGCACCAATATAATTTTCGGAGAAATTTCATTTGTGACAAACGCCGCGGGCGCGGTTTTGCAGATGGCTGTGTCTATGGATTATTCAATATTTCTTGTGCACCGCTTCGCAGACTGCCGCAAACGTTATCCTGACAATATTATGCACGCGATGGCAGTTGCGGTTAAGGAGTCTGCGGGCTCGGTGCTGTCGTCGGGGCTTACTACCGTGCTGGGCTTTGCCGCGCTGATACTTATGCGCTTTAAAATAGGACCCGATATGGGACTGGTTATGGCAAAGTCGATTGTGCTGTCGCTTGTAAGTGTGCTGGCGTTCCTGCCGTGCATCACGCTTTGTACATATAAATTAATAGATAAAACTCAGCATAAAATGCTGATACCGTCGTTTAAGTGGCTTGCGGATATTGTTATGAAAGTGCGTGTGCCCGCGCTGATAATATTTGTGGCGGTTACGATACCGTGCATTTTTGCACAGAAAGCAAATTCCTTTACTTACGGCAACACCGGAATATACGGCGCAGGCACGGCTGTCGGCGCGGATATTGACGAGATAGAGGGTATTTTCGGTCAGTCCAATCTTATGGTTCTGATGGTTCCGAAAAACAGCGTGTCGCAGGAGAGAGAGCTTGCGGAGGAGCTGAAATCTAAAAAGGAAATAACCTCGGTTGTAACTTATTCGGAAACTGTCGGCGTATCAATACCGCAGGAATTTGTGCCGAAAGACCAAATCTCAGATTTAATTTCAGCCGACTATTCCCGTTATGTTATAACGGTTGACACGCCTACGGAAAGCGAGGACGCGTTCCGCGTTGTGGATGAAATACGCACCCTTGCCGACGGCTACTATCCGAACGAATACCATCTTGTCGGAGCGACGGTTAACGCGTATGACTTAAAGGACGTGGTTACTGCCGATAACACAAAGGTTAATCTCTTAGCGGTATTTTCAATTTTTGCTATACTTCTCATAAACTTCAAATCGCTGTCGATACCTGTGGTGCTGCTTGCGGTTATTGAATCATCTATATGGATTAACCTATCGTTTCCGTATTTTGCAGACGATAATCTGTTTTATATAGGCTATTTGATTATAAGCTCAATACAGCTCGGAGCGACGGTTGATTATGCGATACTGTTCGCCGACCACTATACCGAGTCTCGTCGGGAAATGACGTGCGCAAAGTCGCTCAGACACACGATAACGTCGACGGCGCTGTCAGTCTTAACCTCCGGCACGATACTCACCGTCGCGGGACTGCTTCTCGGTGCAATGTCGTCCAACGGCGTTATATCGCAGCTTGGCACGCTTGTCGGAAGAGGGGCAATTTTATCGGTGATTATGGTTATATTCGTGCTTCCGGCGCTTATATCGCTGTTAGACCCGATTATTGCAAAAACCACATATCATTCTAATTTTAAAAGGGGAGAAAAAGATGAAACAAACAAAACGCAAATTTCTGGTTAGCCTGCTTGCCGCGTCGCTTCTGGGACAGACGGCTTTCGCCGCGGCTCCCTCAAAGGAGGAGGTTGTGTATGTTACTCTGAACTCCTCCGGCGCAAAAGAGACAATGGTGGTTGTTAATTCTTTTGAAACAAACGGCAGTAAAAAAATAACCGACTACGGAAACTATAAAAATATAAAAAACCTTTCCTCAACCGCCAAGCCGCATATATCGGGAAATCAGATTATATGGGATACCGACGAGATTGATAAGTTTTATTATCAAGGCGAGGTTGACGCGGGCGAGCTGCCGTGGGACTATTCTCTTTCATATCAGCTCGACGGCGTTCCGCTGAGCGGTGAGGAGCTTATAGGAAAAAGCGGTCATGTTATTATTTCGCTGGAAGCGAAATCTAATGAAAAGGCCGCGGATTATTATAAGGATAATTATATGGCGCAGATTACAATGACGCTTGACAGTGAAATCTGCAAGAATATTACCTGTCCCGACGCCGTGGGCGCAACTGTAGGCAGTACTCGTCAGCTCACATTTATGGTTTTGCCGACGCGGACAAAAAAATATACCATTTCATTCGACGCTAAGGATTTTGAAATGGACGGGCTGACAATCGCTATGATTAAGCTTTCGGACGGTGTGCTTGGAAATACGGCCGACAATGCCGCATCCGCCATGTCATCGGTCACCTCCGGAATTTCCCAGCTTTTAGACGGCTCGGGTCAGCTAAAAAACGGCTCGGAGGATTTGGTGAGCGGTATAGCTCTTTTGAATTCGGGCAGTCAGGGCATAAGAAGCTCGTTTTCCGTGGTTAACGCGGGAATGAGCGAATTTGGAGCCGGAACGGCGGCGCTTTCAAACGGTCTTTCCGATTTGACGGCGGGGTCAGCGCAAATAAGAAGCGGTCTTTCCGAGCTGGACTCAAAATCCGCCGACGTTGCAAACGGCATAAGCTCTATTGAAGGCGGGCTTGAAACAATGCTGAAAAACAAGCAAAAGCTCAGAAACGGAATTACTCAGCTTAAAAACAGCCGTTCCTCTTTGGACACGCTTGAGTCCTCGGGACAAACGCTTAAAAACGGCTATAAATCGGTATTTGACGGACTGGGACAGATAAGCTCGCGGCAGGCCGAGGTGCAGGCGGGACTTAATACGCTTCATAGCTCCAACACAGATATTTCCGCTCTTTCGTCCGGACTGGACAGTCTCAGCGAAGGCGTGAGCGGCATAAGCAGCGCAATGGGACAGCAGGAGCAGCTTTTGGACGCGCTTATAGGAATGTCGAAAGACCCGGTGATGACGCAGTATCTTCAGAACGCAAAGGCTATCGCAAGCGGTGTGCGTTCGGGCGCGTCGACGGCAAGCGGCGGCATATCGGATTTGAAAACAGGAGCGGCGGCCGCTCAGAACGGGATAAACACGCTATACAGCACCGCCGAAACCTTTGGAAACGCCGCGCTTGAGATGACTAACGGCGCGGCGACAATGCGGGGCGGTATGCAAAGCTTAAACGACGGACTTGCGCAGTATACGGACGGGGTCGGTCAGGCGGGTACTTTGTATTTGTCCGCCGAGACCTTTGCAAATTCAGCGTGGTCCATGATGGAGGGCGCGCAAAAATTATACGACGGAACGAAAACGCTCCGAAACGGCTTTGACGATTATGCGGCGGGAGTCGGCGAGCTTTCGTCGGGATATATGGCGATAGACAACGGTATCGCGGAGGCTTCAGGCGGCGCGAATAATCTTCGTTCGGGCAGCGACGCTCTTGTGAGCGGCGCGGACACGCTTTTCGGCGCGGTTGACGAGCTGACGGACAGCATAAATAAGCTCGACAATGCGGCGGGTGCGCTGCCGTCCGGTATTGACACGCTCCAAAGCGGCACGCAGACGCTCTACGACGGCATTTCCGCCGTGGATTTAGCGGCTATGCTCTCCCGCGGAGACGGTCAGCTTCCGCTGTCGTTCGCCGCGCCGCGAAGCGCAATGCCTGAAAAGGTGCAGTTCCTTGCCAAAACGCCTAATCTTCATATTCCCGATGATAAATCAGAAAAAGAAGAGGCGGGCAAAAAAAGCGTATGGCAAAAGATTAAAGAGCTGTTTGTGAGAGAGAAATAAGGAGGTTTACATATATGAAGTATACAAAAGTTATTTCTGTAATATTAGCCGGAGCAATGTGCTTAACGCTTGCGTCCTGCAAGGATAAAGCCGAGGAAACGGCGGCAACGCCCGCGCCCGAGGAGGCAAAAGCTTCGTCATATTCGGGGACGCTGCGCGCTGCGCGGGAGGCTAAGGTGTATTCGGGCGCGACGGGCGAAATTGTGGAGTGCAATGCCGAAGAGGGCGATTTTGTGCAGGCGGGCGCGCTTTTATACCGCATAGACGACAACGGAATTTACAACAGCATAAAAACAGCCGAAAACGCGCTTGAAAAAGCGCAGATTTCGCTGTCCACCGCTCAGAAAAATCAAAACGACCTTATAATATACGCTCCCGCCAGCGGGATATTAAAGGACTTTAATATTAAAGCCGGCGAAAGAGTGAACACGCAGACAATCGGACAGATTGTAGACGAGTCTCGGCTTGTAGCGAGAGTTCCGTTTTCTCAGCAGCAGATTGCGTCAATGTCCGTGGGCGACAGAGGTACTGTTGTCAGCGCGGATTTGATGTCTGAAACGCCCGTTAAAGTTACGCGCATATACGCCGAGCGTAACACATCGGTGCCCGGAGCGGTGCTTTACGATGTTGAGCTTACAGGCGCGAACGGCGGCGGCTTATACAACGGAATGAGCGTGACGGCGACTGTGGGCGGAATGCGCTCGCCTGCGTCCGGCTCTATTACGGACGCGGAAGCCTCCGCGCTTGTGAGCAGGTCGAGCGGGAACGCGCGGGCAGTTTATGCAAAAGAAGGCGACTACGTTAAGAAAGGCGCGCTTATAGTAGAGGTTGAAAACGCGAACATTTCCTCCACCCTACGCCGCGCACAGCTTGATAAGGACGATTATCAGATAAAGCTGGACGCGCTTCGCTCAGACGCGGCTGATTTATCGGTTTATGCTCCGATTTCGGGACAGGTTGTTGAAAAGATTAAGAACGTGCGCGACAGCGTAGGCTCAAAAAGCGACTCTATAATGACGATTGCCGACACAAGCTCGCTTGTTTTCAGCGTCACACTGACGGGCGAGGACTTCGGAAAACTGTCTCTCGGTCAGACGGTAGACGTGGACTGCGCGGGCTATGGCTTTGTCAGCGGCACGGTTACGACGCTTGATGAAAATATATACGGCGCGGAAATAGAAATTGTAAACACTATGGGTATTCCCGTAAATACAAACGCGCAGATTACAATAGCGAAAGGGGTATGAAAATGAAGCTTAAAATTATTGCGTCCGCGCTTGCCGCGTCTCTGATTATTGCGGGAGCTATACCCGCGGGCGCGCGGTTTAACGATGTGGACGAAAATTCTGAATATAAAAATTCAATAGAGCTTTTAGCCGACTGCGGCGTTTTGTCCGGCACGGGCGGCGGAGATTTTAATCCTTATGGACTTGTCACGCGCGCGGAAATGGCAAAAATAGCGGCTATGCTTGCTGATGCGCCTGAAATTCCGGGCAACAGTCTGTTTTCGGATGTGTCCGCTTCATACTGGGCGAACGGATATATAAACGCCGCCGCTCAGGAGGGCATTTTAACGGGCTACATAGGCGGCTATTTTGCGCCGTATAATAATTTGACCTACGCCGAAGCGATAACGATTGCGCTGAGACTTTTGGGTTACAACAGCTCAAACCTCTCGGGCGCGTACCCAGACGCGTACATCCGCAAGGCGGCGGAGCTGAAGCTCACTCAGGGAATGTATTTCGACCCGAACGCGGCGATTGACCGTCAGAGCGCGGCGTATATCCTTGCCAACGCCTACACAGCCGATTGCGCGGACGGCGGAAAATTGCTCGAAAAATCCAATCTCTCGCTTTCTGACGAGTGTGTGGTTTTATTTGATTACCAAAACTCTGCGGACGAGATTTTAACCTCGGCGGGGGCGTATTCCTACAACGGCGACAAAACGGCGTATATAGGGAAAAAAGTTAAGCTTATCACTGATACCGACAACAGTGTTGTCGGGCTAAAGGTGGTTTCGGGAGACGTTAAGAGCGCGGTTATAGCGGGTATTGCGGGAAACGAGGTTACCGTTGCGGACGGCGGAGTGGTTTCAACGATTAATATTCCAAACGCATCTCTCATATACTACGAGGGCGCGGCGTCCTCGTTCAGCACGGTTAAAGGACAGCTTTCAGCGGGAGATCGGCTTTACTACACGCTCTCTACGAGCGGCGCGTTCACATACGGCGCGTCGGGCGGCGCGGAACAGCCTGTTATGGCGGGCAGTGTGGATTTAACAGGCTATACGCTCATCAAAAATTCTGCCGTTTGCGCTTCGGCGGACAGTATGGACGCAGCGTATATATATCCCGACGAAATGACGGCAATTTTATATGATACCAAAACCTCCGGTATGCTTCAAAGCGCGTTTCCGTCAAAAAATAACGCCGAGAGCATTACCGTTTCCGGTATATCGTATGATTTAAGCGCGGCGGCAAGCGCGCAGGTGAAAAATCTTGCCATGAACGATACGGTGACGGTCGTTATCGGCAGAAACAACGAGGCGGCGGCTGTATACCGCGCTTCGGCGGCGGGCAGTAACTACGGCATTGAAAGCGTGACCGGAAATGAAATCTCCTGCTATTCTTCGTCGGGCGGGACTGTGTTAAAGCTCGACAATACCTCGCGCGTAATCTATGGAGGAAAGGACACTACATTTGGCGCAATAAAATCGTCGCTCGGCTCTGATTTGCAGATTACAGTATATAAGGATGCAAACGGCGCATACGACTACGCTATAATTGAAGAATGCGAGCTGTCAGTTCCGGTTGTAGCTTCCGCCGACGGCGACAATCCTTACAGCGGCGCGAAACACTTTATCCGCGGCGGCAAACGCTCGTCCGCCTCTGCAATACGCAGGAACGATGTTTTGTACTACTCCGAAGCTCTCGAAACAGTATACGCCTACTGCGACACCGCGCTCGGCGTTTATGAAGAGGCATATCCAAATCAGCAGAACCCGACAAGTATTAAGCTTTCGGGGAAATTATATGAAGTGGAGACAAGCGCGGCGGCAAAAGCTCTTGCAAATATAGACTACAATCAGCATATAACGCTCCTTTTGGGCAGAGACGGTGGAATTGCCGCTCTTGCGTCGGCTAAGAGCGGAGCGGAGGATGTGTCAGCCTACGGAGTTGTGCTCTCATGCGGACGCAAGACCGTGGACGGCGTTACGGATTATTATTTAACCTGTCTTAACGCCGACGGCACAACGACGGATTTTAAAACAAATTCGGATCGTTCGCATTTAGTGGGGAGCGCGGTGCATTACGATTTTAAGGACGCGTATTTCGCGCCTGCCGCGCTCAAAAACACCGCGATAGGCGGCGCGGTTGATATGACGCGCCGCAAAATAGGAGACAGATATATCTCGGATAACTGTAAAATTATTGATATAACATACGTTCCCGACAGCAAAAAC